>JAGLSM010000154.1 GCA_023135745.1 Spirochaetota bacterium
ATTTACACACCCTCTTCTACTATAATTACACGTATAAACATGAAAAAGGGGCCACCTTTTTTTAATTTTTTAAAAATATAATCATTTTTATCGGGTTTGGGAATATCCCTTGTAGGAGGGAGATGGGGACGGAGGTAAATCATGCGAGTAGAACTAAAATGGGGACGGAGGCGGTTTAAAGGATGTTTTTAGAGTTAAATTCGGAGTTATAGAACACGGATGGCGCGGATGCGGCTGATTGACGCGGATCTTTTTTTATATTATAGAAACTCTTCACCAATTTAGATTGTCTAATATTTATTATGTTTTACATTATAAACCTAAAGAAAAAATCAGCGAAAAGCCTTGTATCTATCAAATCGGTGTTCTATTCTAATTCCCTAAAAATTAAATCTGCGAAAATCCGTTTAATCCGTAAAATCAGTGTTCTATCCTTTACTCATCTCCAACAGAAAAACCTTTTTCCTCGATTGCTTTGGCAATTTTATCATTTTCACCTGAATCTCCCTTAAATGAGACAGTTTTACCGTTGAGGTCAACTTCAACATTGTTTATACCGGGCACGGATTCTACGGCTCTTTTTACTGTTGAAGCGCAGTGACTGCAGGTCATTCCTTCAACCTTCATTGTGATTATTCCGCTTATTGAGCTTTGTTTTTTCTTTTTTATTCTCAGGTAAACATGGCGGTGAATAAAGTAGAAAGCGAGCATTGCGGTAAGTGTTATTGTTCCTGCTGTTAGAAGCCATCCCGGAAGTGTTTCATGGGCATGCGGGTGTACCACTTTGATTTGTTTGTCATAGAACATGAAGTTTATGATATATCCCAGCAGGAGACTGACCGCGGCAATTGATCCGACATAGATCACAGCAATTTTTTTCCCCATTGTTTTTACAACTGTTGATATTGTAAGGGCGTTAGTTGCCGGCCCTGCTAGTAGAAACACAAGTGCCGCTCCGGGTGAGAGTCCTTTCATTATCAGGGATGCCGCAATTGGAGTGGAGGCTGTTGCGCATACGTACATGGGTATCCCTATTACAAGCATGAGAATCATTGAAAGGAACTGACTGCCAAGATATTTTGAAAAAAGGTCTGCCGGAACAAAGGCGGCTATTGCCCCGGCTGCCAATATCCCTATTACAAGATATCCGGCGATTGAACCAAGCAGTTCAAACTGTATATAGGAAAAAATTGATTTTAACCGTTGTTTAATCCCGGTATTTGTTTTGTTCGATTCTATTTTAATGTCTTCATTGTTTTTTACGGCAAAGTTCGCGGCGATTCCGGCTATTATAGCTGTAACAAAGGCGGCAATTATTCTGAATACCGCGAATACCCAGCCTATTAGTGAGTAGGTTATCATAAAACTGTCAGCACCTATCTGGGGTGTTGATATTAAAAATGAGAGGGTTGATCCGTTTGATGCCCCCTTTTTCTTCAATGAAGCCGCGACAGGTATGACTCCGCAGGAGCATAGGGGGAGCGGGATCCCGAAAATCGAAGATTTTATTACTGATTTCCAGTTATTTTTACCCATATGGCGCGTAATAAATGTATCGGGGAAAAAAACATGTAAAATCCCGGCGACAATGAAGCCAAAAACAAGGTATATTGCCATTTCATTGTAAAATTTAATAGTTTCGTTTATAAAATCCATTATCATAAGCTTTTCTCCTCTATATGTTCCTTACAGACAGTTACTATGAGTTTTATATGTTCGTCATCCAATGAGTAATAGACATGTTTTCCTTCTTTCCGGTGTTTTACGATACGCAGATTTCTCAGGATTCTAAGCTGATGGGAGACTGAAGATTGGGTCATTTCAACGAGTTCAACTATTTCATGGACGCATAATTCCTGAGCGCTTAGAAGTGTCAATATTTTTAAACGTCCGGGATCAGACATAGCTGAAAATATTTCCGCCATTTCGTTGTTTGTGTTTTCATTCGGTATTTTATCTTGTTTTGACATTATACACTCCATATATGAACATATATTCATATAATATGATTAATAAACACTTTTGTCAAATAAATTTTGTAAAAAAATGGAATTTTTTAGAGCTTTTTGAGTTAAGTAAGTTAAATTTTAATTATCTAAAAATTATGATTTAATACTTTTGTAATAAAACCGCTGGAATGTACAAATGTGTATTAAATCAATCAGGAGGAATGAAGATGAAAAAGATTTTAGTTGTTTTAGTATTACTTACGTTTTCTATAAGCTCATTTTCCGCAGAAGAAGGATCATTCAAACCATCTTTCAAGCCGGATATGTTAATGTTTTTTAATTACGGAATTGATTTGGATAAAAACACTAATCTGTTTGAGCTAAACAGAATGTATCTTGGTTTTAAGGCAAAACCTTCAGAAAATGTTATGTTCAGAGGAACATTGGATGTTCAGTATGATAGCGTAAATGGTTCGAAGGGTGCATTTTTTAAGTATGTATATGCAGAAATTTCAAAACTGATTCCAATGTCAAAACTTGTTTTCGGACAACTTAAAACGGGGTTAATTGATTTTGAACTAAAACATTGGATATACAGGGAAGTATATAAAAGTCCTATAGACTCTGCAGGATTTGATAAAAGTACTGATATGGGAATTGCTCTTGATGGAAAAATTCCATTAGGCTTAGGTGCGTTTCATATTGGTTATTTTACCGGAGAAGGATTTAAGGGGGCATCTCCTGAAGCTGATAAAAGCAAAGCTTTTAGTTTAAGAGCAAGTTTAACTCCATTTAGTTCATTAGATAATAGATTAAAAAATCTGATGTTTACTTTTTATTACAAAATGTTTGCGCCTCAGGTAAGCGGTGGCGATTCAACTGATGTTTTGGGATTAATGCTTTCTATTAAATGTAAAATGATGATACTTGCAGCAGAGTATATTACTGAATCTCAAGGAAATAATCCTTCCGCAAGCATTATATCTTTGTATTCTATATTTCATATCATTCCAAATCTGTTTGATATTTTTGCAAGAATTGATTTAAGCGATCCTGACACGGATACTGCATTTGATCTTGAGACAACCTTTATAACAGGGTTTAAATATTGGGTTGCCAAAAAAACAAGCATAGGGTTGTCTTATATTAGAAGTGCAGCTGCTCAAGTTGAGAATAAAATAAATCTTACATTTACACAGGCTTTCTAAAAGCACACCTAACTCCTGGCCCCTCAAGGGAAGGGGAAACGTCAGGATAAATTTCATGCAATTATTTGGAACTTGTTAAGCCATTTATTTAATAATAAGGGTATGAGTAAATTTATTCGTGGACAGAAAATTAATAAGTAAAAGAAAAATGGCAAAAAAACTATATTCTGAAATAACTGATTTAAAGTCTGTATTAAAAAAATTAAAGCAATCGGTATTGCACTGATGAAAACACTAAAATAGCATGTTTCCCCATTCCCTTCGAGGGAAGGGGGATAGGAGGTTAGGTCAAATTATTTCTTTGGTATGTTTACTGTAAAAGTAGAACCTTTTCCGGGTCCTTCACTGGATGCTTCAATGCTGCCGTTGTGGGACAGGGCAGCATGTTTGGCTATCGCAAGGCCCAGTCCTGTACCGCCTTCTTCGGCCCGGCCCGGGTCGGTTCGGTAAAATCTTTCAAACAGTCTGTCTTTTTCCTGTGCTGTAAAACCTCTACCGGTATCGACAACATTAATAACAATGTCAGATTCGTTTTCATTTGCAATTACTTCAATTTTTCCGGCTTTAATGTTGTATTTTAACGCGTTATCTATGAGGTTGAAGAAAAGTGATTCAAGGGTAAATACATTGCACAGGCATAGACCGGATTTCATGTGGTTTGTAAATGAGATGTTTACCGCTGCTTCTTTGGCCTTTATGCTGAGGCTTAGTATAACTCGTTCTATTATTTCTGTAACGGAAGATTCTGATTTACTGTAATATTTTGCACCTTCCTCTAATTTATTAAGAGTGGCAATGTCATTAACCAGTTGTTCCAGGCGTATTACGTTACGATTAATTTTATTTATGAAGGTTTTGCGTGTTGAGGAGTCAATATTATTCCTGTCAATAAGTGTTTCGACATATCCCTTTACTATTGACAGGGGAGTTTTTAATTCATGGGACGCATTGGCAAAAAAATCTGATTTTTGAGTTTCAAATTTTTTCCGGGATGTAATATCCCTTATTATTACAAGTATGCCTTCGTCCTTTTCAACCGGGAGAATGGTTGCTTCAATAATTGTTTCCTCAAGACGCACAAGTTCAAGTTCCATTGTTTTAATTTTTTTTCCCTTGAGTCCTTCTTCAATAAACTGGTTTAATCCATTGCTTTTTATGACTTGATAATATGGTTGTTCCTGATATTTACCTGATGCCGGAAATATTGCTTTAAATACCTTGTTGACAAGGGATATTTTTTCATCGGGACCTACGAGTACCAGGGCTTCATCAATTGTAGAAATGACATTTTCAAGACGCTGCCTGTCGGATTCAATTGTATGTACAAGGTGTTCCATGTTTTCTGCCATGTCGTTTACTGTTGTCTGCAGTATTCCGATTTCATCATCCCTTTTTACAGGAACACGAATATCGAGTTTTCCCTTGCGGTAGGTTTTGGTAAAGTGTATCAGTTCTTTAACCGGTTTGGTTATATACCAGGCTATTATCATGTTGATTATGAGAAATATTATAAGAAGAAGAATTCCGATGATAAAAATGAGTTTCCGGACTTCGCCTGTTTCGGCATCTACATCATTGAGAAGACGGGCAATACGAAGTACATATCTGCCGTTGTAATACGCGAAGTACAACATGCCTTTTGAAAGACTTTCAGAGAACCTGATACTTGTTCCAAAGGTGTTCTTTTTTGCTTCGACAATTTCTGTTCTGTAACGGTGATTTTCGAATGTATCACCTTTGTCGGAATCTGAATCCGACAATACAAATCCATCATTCAAAATAACCGTAATTCTGTATGACAGGAAGCTCTTTTTGAGTTTTTTAAGTTTTTGGCTGAGTTTTTTATTGTATATGTTTTTTCTATTAAAATGAGTCAGGTTACTTTGGATTTCTTTTTTGAGGATCTTGTCCAGCAGCTGCACATTTGTTTTGAGCTCATTCCGGATTTTTGCCAACAGGTAGTTTTCAATTTTTATCTGTAAAAAGAAAAAGACAGCCAGAATAACAAAAAAAAGTGTCAGTCCGTAATATAAATTTATCCGTATTCTAATGGAACGTATCATAATTTTCGCCTAAATTTTATAACCGTAGCCCATGCCGGGATAGGTAATAATTATTTCAGAGTATTTTCACAGTTTTTTCCTTAACCGCCTTATATGAACGTCTACCGCTCTGTCTATTATGTATGTTTCCTCGTCCCAGCTGTATTCAATGATGCGGTCTCTGGAAAAAA
>JAGLSM010000155.1 GCA_023135745.1 Spirochaetota bacterium
AATTTTCTTTTGAATATGAGGTGAAAATCGTTTTTGGTAGTTTTCGATTGTTTCTGTTTTATCTTTAAAATTTGAAAAGTCAGCATCATTTTTTATTTCTAAATCTTTACAATCATCTTTGATATCTATTAGTTTGCCGTTTATAAAAAATGTATCCATTTTTACAATCTCTGATTTTTCAATATAGAAAAATATTGAATTTAACTTATTATCTTTTTCCTTTACTGATATCACGAGATAAGACGGGAGCTCATCAATATTCTTGATCTCCTGAATGAAATTTTTCGCGAGCTTAACTACCTGACTTTCAAATTCAAAACGCTCGGGATTAAAACTATTCATAAGACTGTCTGCAACATTGTTTAGTATCAGCATACTTTCATAGGAGTGATTTAATTCTTCACTGAGATTTTTTATATGCAGGTGATTTCTGATCTTGAGAGTCAGCTCGTATTGCTGTATAGGTTTATTGAGATAGTCATTTGCCCCTGCTTCAAGAGCTTTGAGTTTTTCTTCAGTGTTGTCAAGAGTAGTAACTATTATTACAGGAATTTTTTCAGTTCTTGGATCGCTTTTTATTTCCCTGCATATATCCACGCCGTTAGCGTCCAGGAGCATGATGTCCAGGAGTATAAGATCCGGTATTTGATTACGGAGAATTTTTTTAGCAGTGCTTCCGCTCATTGCTACTTTAAGTTCATAAGTCTTTGCAAGGAGTTCCTTGTAAATGGCAATGTTTACAGGTTCATCTTCAACTATGAGGATGGTGTTGTTTTTCATTGATAGACATACTCCAGAATTTTAGATCACTTATGAGTTCTTATAGATGCATTATTTTATCAGAATAACAGGGACTTATCAAGGATAATATATTCAGTGCCGCAGGTCCTGTGTGTAATGATAGTTGCCGCTTAAATAAGCAATTTGCTCTGAAAACGTAAATTGATTATTTAATAAAATTATTGACATAACCGTAATTTAATAGATAATAGTTTTACCTATGGAGGCAATTAATGTTCAAAAATTCCAGTCTTAAAACAAAATTGCTTGGTTATATACTGTTATTATCTTTATTGCCATTAATTATTCTCTCAATAATAAATTTATCTGTTTCAACAGACAGTTTGAATGAAGCAAGCTTTAATCAGATGAAAAGTATCACTGCTATGAAAAAGAAACAGGTGCTTCAATACTTTGATACACTTGAAAGTGCTATTAATCTGGTAAAAAACAATCCTTATACTGTCCGGCTGCATGCAGCCTTCATTGCTGTTTTTAAAAAAGCAGGAAATTCTATTGCTTCAAAGAATTGGAAAGCTATGTCTCTGCGTTTGGATGTTATTGCCAGGAAAATATGTGAAGACTTGAACTGGTCTGATATTTTTTACATATCAATGGATGGATATATTGTATATACCCTTAAAAAAGAGAGTGATCTTGGGTTAAACCTTTTTAGAGAACCTCTCAAGAGTTCTCCTCTGGGGCTGGCATTTAAAAAATTAAGGGAAAATTCAAATATAAAAATAATTATCGAGGACTTTGCTCCATATTCACCAGCCGGACGTAAATATGCGGCATTTGTTATTACTAGAATCAAAATCCGGGGAAAACTTAACGGATATTTAGCATACCAAGTCGATCCAAAGCTTATTAACAATATAATGAAGGAACGCAGCGGAATGGGGAAGACAGGAACCTCCTTTCTTGTCGGCATGGATAGTGATGGACAGACAAGCATTAGAAACGATATTAAAATTATGAATAAAAGGATTGGATCAAAGAAAGATGGGCATGTTATAAGAGAATGTTTCAGGTTAAGAAAAAAAGGGATTGCCTATAAAACGTTTGCCACAGGGAAAAGAAGAATAGCTTTTTATGATTTTATACAGAACCATGGTCTTAACTGGGGTATATTTTCTACAATCAGTGAAGATGAAGTTTTAGCTCCTGTAAATAATCTGTATATTATTACCGGAATACTTATTGGTTTCACAGTTCTGATTATTATAATTGCATCCATTATGATTGCCGGATCAATAACCAAAAGAATAAATACTATTGCCATGAGTATGCGTTCCGGTGCGGAGCAGGTTCTTTCTGCGTCCAATCAGGTTGCTTCAGCAAGCCAGGAGATTGCGGGAGGCGCCAATGAACAGGCATCAAGTCTCCAGGAAACTTCGGCATCTCTCGAACAGATGTCATCGATTACAAAACAGAATGCTGACAACGCAAGACAGGCAAACTCTATGTCCAATGATGTTATAAAATCAGTTAATGAGGTTATGGAGGCAATGAAAGCTATGCTCATTGTTATGGAGCAGATTCAGATTTCTTCTCAAAAAACAGCCGGTATTCTATCCAATATAGATGAAATCGCGTTTCAGACAAACCTTCTGGCATTAAACGCGGCCATTGAAGCGGCAAGGGCCGGAGAAGCCGGAAAGGGCTTCAGTGTTGTTGCTGAAGAGGTCAGAAATCTGGCGCACCGTAGTTCTGAGGCTGCTGCTGAAACTGTTAAGCTGATTGATGATTCAAAAACAAGTACTGAAAAGGGTTCTGCTTCATCAAAGGAAGTTAATTCAATATTAAGAGCAGTTGCTGATAAAATTGATAAGGTTGCTCAATTAATTAATGAAGTTTCTACCGCAACCGATGAGCAGTCAAGA
Source organism: Spirochaetota bacterium (assembly GCA_023135745.1). Lineage (GTDB taxonomy): Bacteria > Spirochaetota > JAGLSM01 > JAGLSM01 > JAGLSM01 > JAGLSM01. Next base: position 2,667 of record JAGLSM010000155.1, read on the forward strand.
GGAATTGAGCAGGTTAATACTGCGGTTTCACAGCTCAACCAGGTTACTCAGAGAAATGCTTCCAGTTCCGAGGAATCTGCTTCTGCCAGTGAAGAAATGTCAGCTCAGGCCCGTGAGCTTAACAATATGGTCAATAATCTGGTTACTGTTGTTGAAGGGAAATCCACGGCAAATTTACATGAATCGGTTAAACAGAAAGAAAATTATCCGGTTGAGCATGAATATAAAAAAGAAGATCCAGCTTCTAATTCAGACAGTCAAACAGAATTAACCGGAACAAAGGAATTTCAAAAAACGGACATTGATTCTCCGGCAAAGGTTATACCGCTTACCGATGAGGAGTTAAAGGAATTCTGATAAAGGAATGTCTGCTTTATTTTGTAAAATATCCTGAGCCGGGCAAGGTAAAAACCCGCCTGGCTTCTGCTGTTGGGTATGAAAGAGCTGCGGAGTTTTATAGTGCGCTTGCTCTTGATATTTATAATCGATTTAAAAAAGAATCTTTTCCTGTCATTGTATTTTTTTCACCGGAAAATGCTCTTGCCCCGGTTAAAAAATGGCTTCCCGGCGCGGCTTTTTATAAATCCCAGAAGGGCGAGTCAATTGGCGAAAGAATGACAGACGCGTTTGAAACGGCTTTTTCCATTGGATATGAGAGGGTTATACTAACAGGAAGCGAAAAATAGGTCATTAGGAAAATCAAAGGTAAGCGGAAGCATTATAGGAGCAGCCAGGGCCGGTTTTAAAATTATTTATACAATCTTTATGTTAAAATTAAAAAGAAATCACTTATAAAATTACGGGAAAATTACTTCTTTTATTAATTATACTATCATGATAATCTTTGTGTAAGATGGATAAAAAATTAAAAGAATTACTTGAAGAGTCAATTAAGCTTGAACGGAATGTCGGAGGGATATATCTTCTTTTTTCGGAGTTATATGAACAGGACTCCGGATTCTGGTGGAAGCTTCATAATGAAGAGAATAATCATGCTGCTCTTCTGCGTTCTGTCCTGGATGTTTTTATCCCTTTTAATCAATATCCTGAAAAAATGATATGTGATTCACTTGAAGAATTGCAGGCAGCCAATAAATATATTGAAGACGTTCATATAAAATTTAAAGATAATCATCCTGACAGAGATGAGGCTTTTAGAACCGCAATGGAGATAGAAAATTCCGCAGGAGAGCTTCATTTTCAGGATTTTATGAAAAGTACCAACGACAATGGTATCGATGAAATTTTCCGCAAATTAAACAGCGAAGATATTGATCACTATAACAGGATCAAATTCTATAGGAACAAGGGTAATAGACCTAAGGTCAGCTAACCTTTATCTCAACATTGGACAACTTCCCATTGATAATCGTGAAACCTTTTATAGCTTTTGTGTTTTCTGCGAGAGAAGCAATTACATAGGCAATATCAGGATCATAGGCCAGTTTTATATCTTCTTCCGAAGGTCTGGCAGGAGTTTCCGGATGTGTGTGATAAATGGCAATCAGGTCCAACCCCAGCGACCTTGAGTCCTTTAATACTTTGAACTGCTCTGCGGGATCCAGTGAAAAATGGATTTCACTTTTATCTATGTTTGTCATTTGATACATTTTTGTAACAACGCTGTCTTTTCCTGCCAGGTACCCGCAGGCTTCAACAGGGGTTTCCTCCGTCCCCTGCTGAAATATTCTGTCAACTATGTCTTTAGGTATGTTTATCATTTTTCTATATCGCAAACTGCCTGTTCACCGTCTGTGAGTTCTGTTATTGTAGGGTTATCGCCGCAAACAGGGCAGGATGTATTCTTTTTAACATTTACGTTTCTGAATTCCATATTTAAGGCATTGAAAATCAGGAGTCTGTTGGTTATCAGCTCTCCTACATTCAGGAGATACTTCAATGCTTCTGCCGCCTGTATTGTTCCGAGCATTCCTGCGATTGCGCCGAGCACTCCCGCCTGTGAACAGGTGGGGACGGAGTTAGGCGGCGGCTGTTTGAATATACAGCGGTAGCAAGCGTTTCCCGGAGTATGGGTTATGGTTTGACCGTCAAATCGGAGGATGCCGCCGTGAGAAAATGGTTTTCCAGCCAATACACAGGCATCGTTAATGAGAAACTTTGCCGCGAAGTTGTCGGTTCCGTCGATTATAAAGTCATATCCGCTTATTATTTCGTTTATGTTATCGGCAAATATCAGTTTGTGATAGGTTTCTACTTTTACATCAGGGTTGAGCGAATTCATTTTTTCTTTTGCTGATTCTACCTTGGGTTTATCAACGTCAGGTGTGAAGTGTATAACCTGGCGCTGTAGGTTGGAGTAATCAACCACATCACTGTCAACCAGTCCGATGGTACCTACTCCTGCTGCCGCAAGGTAAAGGGCGGCCGGAGCACCAAGTCCGCCTGCTCCGATAATGAGGACCTTTCCTTCGTTGAGTTTTGTCTGGCCTTCTCCTCCGACCCCGTCAAGAATTATATGTCTGTTGTACCTTTCAAGCTGTTCTTTGGTAAAATCCATCATTTTATGGCCTCCAGTGCTTCGTTAAAATCCTCAATTAAATCTTCGATATCCTCTATGCCTATGGCAGCTCTTATCATTGTGTCTCTTATTCCCATTTTGGTTTTAAGATCATCCGTATATTTAGTGTAAATTGTTGATGGTCAATAATTCTGATATGTTTGTTTTTTCGTTACTACTCAGGAC
>JAGLSM010000156.1 GCA_023135745.1 Spirochaetota bacterium
TTCTGATATCTGAATTGATAAATGCAGAACAGTGCTCTCCAAATTTCAGGGCACTTTCTGAAGAAAGGGCAATATCGGCTATCTCATAGGCATGTTGAATATTTAAATCTCCATGAGCTGATTCTTCCAGAAATGAACCGGTTCCAGCTGAACATGCTTCATTCATGGCATAATCAATAGGAACCTTATTTTTCAGGAGTACATATTTGGCATCCTGTCCGCCTATTTCAAATATTGTATCTACATCAGGACAGACAAAAACGGCGCCTCTGGCCTGAGCTGTGATTTCATTTTTTATTAAATCTGCCCCGAATATATCACCAATCAGATAACGTCCTGATCCTGTTGTACCGCATCCCTTTATTGAATAAGAATCACCGATTTCTCTGTAAATCTGCCTTAACCCCTCTTTAACGGCTTCGATCGGTTTGCCGGCAGTCATCAAATATCGTTTACTGACAATTCTTCCTTCTGCATCCATCAATACAAGGTTTGTACTGATGGATCCAATATCAATACCTATATATCCGTCTTTAACTGGAAAAGATGAAAAGAATGGTATTGAAGTTGAAACAATATATGAATCTTGCGGATCACAGAGCAGTTCAAGACCTTTTTTTTGTGAGGAAACCTTATGAGATTTGAATTTTCCGGCTATTAATTCACAGCTGTCATAAGTGTAGAATTTTTTGTCTTCGCGCCCTCTTACCGCGGCACCAATTGCTCCGGTAAACTGAGAATTCTCGGGAACAATAAGATCATCTTCATTAATCTTAAAAGCCTTTCGTAAAAAATGAGCCATGGCTTCATTTAATGAAACACCTCCCTGAAAAGAAACAGGAAGTACGGGGGTCACCCCCTTTAATATGTCACTTCTGAATGATTCAGCCAGTGCCATACATAATCCCGCGACAATATCACCGTCCGGTGTCGCTATCTGTTGTAAATGTATCATATCGGATTTCGCGAATACGGAACAACGTCCCGCAATCCTGGGAATAGTTTCTGCTGACATAGCTTGCTTTGAAAAATCATTCTCGATATTAATCCCAAGACGTGCTGACTGCTGATCCAGAAAAGACCCTGTACCTGCCGAGCATCTTGAATTGGTCGCAAAATCCCTGATCTGTATATTTTTATAAGTTGAACATTCTTCCAGACTGATATATGCAGCATCATTTCCGCCCATATCGATAATGCTTTTTATACCAGGCTGAAGATAAAGAGCGCCTGCAGCCTGAGCGTATATTTCATTAATTAAGGGCACATCCAAAACTCCGATTATCGAAGAGGATCCTCTTCCGGTGAAAGCAATTTTATTAAATGGAATATGCATGGTTCTATAATGATCAAGAGCTTCTAAAAAAACATCCTCAACCTTTTTTTTAATTCTGGTATAACGGGTATGAGAAATTGTCCCATCCGCTTCCAAAACCACTGTCTTTATCGCGCATGAACCTATATCAATACCCAGAACCGTATTATCCGACATGTGCAGACTCCATAAAATATAAAAAGGAAATTTAGATATTAGATTCGCTCAAAACAAGATTAATTATTTAAGGTTTAGTACTCAAATTATTTTTTGATAAAAATTCCCCAATGGCTTTAAAAATACTACTTTACTTTTATCCCAAGATATGGCATATTGTAATTTCTTTGATTTTTTATCTTGACAGAATAATATATATTGTCGAAAATGATATTGATACATTTGTAAAATAAAAATTAGCAGATAATCATCATAAATATTAAAAAGAAGGCAGTTATGTGTTCTAACAAAAAAATAGGTGTTCAAACTAAAGTAGTTACTCATCACGAAATAGATCGACTTATAGAGATATGCAAAGAACAAGAACATCCATTTTATTATAGATTTAGATACTCTATTAAAGAACATCTGTTCTATGCCAAAAGAATAAGAAAAGATTCACTTGACGCTAGAGATAATAGAAGGTCGTTTCATTGCACTGATATTGACCACGAATCAAGTTTAGGAAAAGCAATGAATAGGATTACTCAATATCAGGGTAAAATTTATGGCAACATCTAAAAAAGCAACAAATAAGTTACCTCAGAAAAATCAAGAAGATAACTTTCTACGTAAAAAGGAATTACTTACTTCTTTTTTTGAAATAGAAACAAAAAAAGTGGCAGTTGATCAGCAAAGAGAAATGAATATTGCTGCAGAATTAAAAGCTTCTGCTGAAACAGCAAAAGCAGCATCAAAAGTAGCTGAGAAAGACCTAGAGGTTATTGACAGAGAAAATGATCGAAATTTTAGGCTTCGGGATAAAATAGTTGGAAAGTTATTTTGGTTAGTATTGATAGTTACCTTAGGTTTTATTGGACTATTTATTTATTTCGGGAGCAAAAATCAAAAGCTTTTTGAAAAATTCATGACATATATTTATGATGTTTTAAAAATAGGCATTGGTGGTTTAGCCGGTTATCTCTTAAAAACAGCAAGAGTTAAAAAACAAAATTAAATTATATAACAGTTAAAAAGCAAGCTAGAAATATTTCTGATACAATTTACTTGGTTATATGCGCTAAGCTAAGGTTTTCAACCTGAGTTGCAACTTTTAAACTTTCTTTAGAAGCAAATCGTTATAAAATTCAACACTGTCAGGATGTAGAGAATGTCTGTTTTTAATTACATGTTTAATAGTATAGCTCAACATAAAAAATAACGATTCATCAAAATCATTTTCCATCAAACCAAGCGCCCTTTTCTGTTGAGGGAAAGGCCTCACAGGATCAACAAAGTCAGCGGCATAAATGATTTTTTCAAATAAACTCATGTTTTTTCTTCCCGTTGTATGAAACCTGATTGAATTTAGAATTTCATTATCTTTTAGGCCAAAATCATTAACAAGCAATGCATCTGCAACCGGTGCATGGAGAAGAGCATGTGAATTGCAAATAATATCATCAACCTTTATATGATACTTCTTAACTTTTCCCCTTAATTCCTCATGAGTCATTGGTTTTGCTATGTCATGAAGCAGTCCGGCAATTATAAGTCTATCCTTGTAGAGATTGATATAATCCTTAAAATATCTCTTACATATCACTACAGCCGTATCAGCCACGCTTCTTGAATGATTTAATCTTCTGCCTTTTAAAAAACTGCACGCTATACTTTCTGCTTCATTTATTGTCAATGTAGTATCCGTTTTTGTATATAAGCTCTTCTACCGATTCCGGAAGAAGGTATCTCACACTTTTTCCTTCCGCAAGACGCTGCCTTATAAGTGTTGAAGAGATATCAATACGCGGAAATTCGAGGAATTTTACAGGAATACCTGAAGAGGAGACCGATCCACCCGTTCGATTAACGGCAATAAACGTAACAAGTTTTTCAAGCTCATTTATTTTATACCAGGTGTCAAGACCTGAAACAAGATCCGCTCCGATTATATAATAAAGCTCATCAGAACCTATTCCCTGTTCAAGCAGCGTATTAATTGTAAAAAGAGAGTAAGAAGCCCCGTCTCTCTTGAATTCAAGATCGGTCACATCAAACATAGGATTATCCTTGATCGCCCTTTGTATAAATTCAAGCCTCACCTTGTCATCAACCTGAGGATTATACTCCTTATGAGGAGGTATTCTTGCCGGAATAAATATCAGTTTATCAAGATTCAGTTTTTCATATACCATAGAGGCTATTATTAAATGACCGTTGTGAACAGGATTAAATGTTCCGCCGAATACTGCAACACGTTTCATCTCTGTCTCCTTTTGAACTAAAAACATAATCCACTAATTGAAGTATTTCAATATCCTTTAATAATAGATTTTTTTTTATTGTTACCATTATAATTTTGTTTTTCTTTTATTTCATTTTAGTTATATTCATGTCGAAAATATTAAAATGGATGATGCGATGACTGAACAAGATTATATAGAAAAAATTAAAGCTCTTGAAAAATCCCTTGAGGATAAGAATAACTATATTAATGATCTTGAAAATATATCAGAAATGCATTCCAAAGTTATTATTATGGCTGAAGAGGAAAGAAAAGAAGCCGAAAATGTAATCCACGCGCATGAAAACATCCACGGTGTCGAAAAACTCTATGCTTCAAATGAAGATCAAATGACTCATCAACATCACCAAACCGGATCATTCTCAATACCAATAAATTTTATTAGTGAAAATGGTTTAATTATTGATTCAATAATTAATGAGTTAGTCAAATCATATAATCTTGAGCGCGCTATACTTTTCACAAAAACCGGCAATAAATATGTTTCTGAAATATTTTTAAATATTGACATCGAAGAAACACATCAGGAATATTTTAATATTGCAATGGATTCAATTAAAAATGTATCAAAAAATAAAAAAAGCATAATAATTAATAATCATCAGATTAAATACAAAGAAAAAAACGCCGGCATATCTCTTACATGTATCCCTGTCCTCCGAAAAGGTAGTCTAAGAGGGATTCTATACATGGATAAAATACAGTATTAATCTTTAAATAAATCCTGTGACCAGAGATTAAACAGAGTGTCGATAGATAAAAATTGACACGGATTAACAGGATTTACACAGATTTTTTGAACCTGAAAATACAATTTATCCACCCTATAATCCTGTTAATCCTGTAAATCTGTGTCTAGATTTTTTTCTTTTCAATTTAGAGACACCCTGTAAAATTCTTGGTAAGGAGAAGGGAGCTCATATCCCATTACCATTTAAATAAATCATTGTATACTACAGAAAATATGATATAATATCTCATCTTAATAAGATTCAAATTTCAAATATGACAGGAGTAAATTATGAAAAACATTAAAGGATTTTTAAAAATCGCCCTTCTTCTTTTAATAATTTTTACCGCTTGTATACCTATTACATTCAGCGTTTCAAATGACGGTAAAATAGCTTTTGTAAGAGCTGAAGGTGCCTTCTGGAAAAAAATCAACAGCAAATCAATAACAACTCTGTATAAAACAAAATCAGGGGATAAGGCTCAATTTGTTCAACTTACAAGTAACGGTAGGAAAGCCCTTATAGTTTTAAAGAAAAAATGGAAAAAACCTGCAGTTTACACAGTAAATTCAGACGGAAGCAGCTTAAAAAAACTCTATCCGGCAAAAAGCAGCACAATAGGTTTTTCATTATGGGCGTCAAACAACAGAAATATATCAGTAACTGAACAGGGTAAAAAAAACCCGAAACTTGGCAAAACACTCGCCGTCCTGAAATCAATCAATGCGGTTACAGGAGCAGCCAGGATCCTTGCCAGAGACGTAATCTACATGCATCAATGGCTGGGAAGCCAAAATATTGCCATCATAAAAATTGTGAAAAAATACAAAATAAAAAGCACAAAGTACTATCGCGC
>JAGLSM010000157.1 GCA_023135745.1 Spirochaetota bacterium
ATGTGCTGATAATTTACACCTTAGGTCGGAGGTAGAAAATTCTTTATTATTTCAGAAAACAATGATAAAATGAAAACAATAATACTCAATCGAACAGGATTTTTAAAATGAACAGTTTTTCTCCCGGCTTTATTAAGAAAATTCCAAAAACAGACCTCCACGTTCACCTGGACGGTTCATTGAGGCTTCAGTCTTTAATTGAACTTGCAAAACAGCAAAAGGTTGAACTGCCTTCATATACTCAGGAGGGTTTAAATGAGATTGTTTTTAAACCTGAATATGCTTCTTTGGACGAGTATCTAAAGGGATTTGCTTATACGTGTGCTATTCTTCAGGACAAAGAAGCTTTAGAGAGATCTGCATATGAACTTGCGATGGACAGTTTTTCTGACGGGGTCAGGTACCTTGAAGTCAGATTTGCACCGCAGCTTCACGTAAATGCTAAGCATTCAATAGAGGATGTATTAAAAGCTGTAGATTCAGGGCTAAAAATGGCAAAAAAAGAAATAAACGGTAAAATAAAAGATCCTGAACCGACCTTTGAATATGGAATAATTGTTTGCGCGATGCGTTTTTTCAACAAGCATTTCAGTAAATATTACAAATGGTTTGTAAACCTTCATAAATATTCAAATGAACTGGATAGAATAAGGCTGGCATCTCTTGAGTTGGCAAAAGCTGCTATTGCAGTCAGGGATTCAACGGATGTTCAGCTTGTTGGTTTTGACCTGGCGGGGAGTGAGTACGGTTATCCTGCCGATAATCATAAACAGTCTTACGCGTATGTTCACAAGAATTTTCTTATGAAGACTGTACATGCCGGAGAGGCTTATGGGCCTGAGTCAATTTTTCAGGCTATAACCAAACTTCATGCTAACAGAATAGGACATGGTCTCTTCCTTTTTGATGTTGATAAAATTTGTTCGGATGAGATTCAGGATAAGGGACGATATGTTGACCAGCTTGCAAACTATATAGCCGAAAAGAGGATTACAATTGAGGTTTGTTTAACAAGTAATCTCCAGACTGTCCCCGAAATAAAAAGTATAAAGGATCACCCTTTCGGCAGGATGCTGAAAGAAAAACTATCGACAACATTTTGTACTGATAACCGGCTTATTTCTCATACAACCGTTACCGGCGAAATTAACCTTGCATTAAATAATTTCACTATTGACGAGGCTTGTTTAAAGTCTCTTATTATTTACGGATTTAAGCGTTCTTTTTTTCATAGACCTTACTATGAAAAAAGAGAATATGTCCGAAAGGTTATAGACTGGTATGAAAAAATCCAGAAAGAAGAAGGTCCGGTCTAAAAAAGACTTTATAACTATGCTAGTGGTATACAAATTCAAGTGTAAATGTAGTACCCTTTTTTAATTTGCTTTTTACCTCCACTTTACCGCCGTATTGAGCAATAAAGAGTCTGGTCATATAAAGGCCGAGTCCAGCGCCGTATTCATTCGATTTTGATGAGTCTTTTGTCCGGTAAAATTGGTGAAATACCTTTTCAAGGTCATCCTGGCGTATCCCATGTCCGGTATCTGTTATTTTTATAATCAGGGTTTCTCCATCTCTTTGACCGATTATTTCAATTTTTCCGTTTTTCCTGTTATAAAAGATTGCATTACTTATCAATTCATCAAGAACAGTTTTTATTAAGGTTTTGTTGGCTTTGTAATTTTTGAAATGTTTCGACAAGCTTGTCTTTATGGTAATGTTTTTATTTTCTTTTTCCGATTTATGTCTTTCTATTATTTCTTCTATTAACTTGTTGAAATCTACTGTATCACAAAAAAGGTTTTCGGCTTCTTCCTCAAGTGAAATAACGGAAATTACCTTTGTTACGGTATTGTCCATTTTGTTTAGATATGAATGGATTTGTTTAAGGTTCTTTTCCTTCTGGTTATTATTTTTTAATTCTAAATGCTTAGAAAAAAGTGTTCTAATTGAGTTTAGCGGTTCTATAATTTTCCCGGATACATGGCTGAGAAACTGATTTCTAATATTGACGAGCTTTAAAAGCTCTCTGTTTTTTTCTTTGATTTTTTGATACAGTATTGAGTTATGAATGGATATTGCAGCTTGTGATCCGAAAATTTCAGCAATTTCAATATCGATAGTCCTGAATGTTTCATGTGTCGACAGTATATCAACATACAGCAGACCAAGGAGATCTGATTCGTACATCATCGGGATAACTATAATTGATTGATGAATATTTTTACTTGCTTTCTTAATTTTTTTATTGATTTTTATTTGAGATTTTTGTTTTTTAACCGCAGTTTCGATTAGTTTTTTTGAAGCATTAAATGAGGTATTTTTATATTCCTTTGGATTTAAGTTATGGAATTTTTCGGGAGTGAGTTTCCCGGCTTTTTTCAGAAATAAGATGCCTCTTTTTGCGTGAATGGTATTTATAAGGCTGGTTAAAATTTTTTCCAGAAGGTCTTCCTCATCGAGAAATGAACTGATGGATTTATTAATCTCAAGGATGTTTCTTAACGCATCGTCTCTCATTTTTAATTCAATGATTGAAAGATTAGATATTTCTTCATGAGCTTTTATAATACTATGAGATTCCCTTTGTTCCTTGTTTTTTAATTCATCCAGTTTTTGCATTGCGTCTATTGTTTCTTCGGCTTCAATCTGTTCCTGAAAGGCGAGGTTCTCAAGTTTTTCATGAGCTTTTATAATCCGGTCTGCTGAGCGTCTTTCGTTAACCATTAGTTTTTCAACTTGTTCATGCGCTTTTATTGTTTGGTCTGCTGAACGTCTTTCGTTAACCATTAGTTTTTCAACTTGTTCATGTGCTTTTATTGTTTGGTCTGCGTTTATTAACTCTGTGTGGGTATAATCTCCCAAAGAAATATATGCACTTACAAGTTTTTCCATATATATAAGTTCATCATCTTTTTCAGCTACTAGTTTTAAAAGGTCTTCAATTTGTTTTTTCAGCCTCTTTTTTGTTTCAAATATGGCCATTTTCCCCTCGGTTTATTAAAAGACTTGTTTATACATGGTTATGCCGAACCAATCAGTAAAATTATTTTGATATTATATTATAAAACGTTTTATCACAAGAGCTTTTTACGCTATACACGCAAAAAGCTCTTGTAATAAAATATATCTGCGGAAGCGTTGCACAACCCTATTTTTTTGAAAATGAAACTCGTATTGAATTCATTCCCTAAAGAAGTTGCTTGTTTGTTATGAATTTTATTTGTTAAACAAGGATTTATTTACTCAAACAGTCATTATTCAAAAAAATAGGGTTGTACAACTTAAATTTATTCATCTTTGAAATAAGAAGCATGTGCTTAATTTCACAAAATATTTAATAATCTGCTAAAGAGTCCTGTTTATTTATTGAGGTTCATTTTTTTGTTTGGATAAAAAAAGCATTCCGCTTGAAATCATCAGAATTCCCGCAAATAATGGAATAAGGTACTGCCATATTAAATACCCGCTTGAGATTGCTATGTACTGTATTGACATAAACAATCTCAGAAACATTTGTAAAAAGAAATATCCTATCCAGGGGACTATTAGAAAAAATATGAAAAGTTTTACTTTACTTTGAGTATTTAAAACGGCTCTATGCCTCCATCCGAATGAAATGGCAAACAGACTAAGAAAAAAACTTATAAGAGGCAGCGCAAGGTGGTGTAGGATTGAAAGCTTTATTCCTATCTTTGGGAGATTGAGTTTTTCAAAAAGCGGTACAAGATCAATAAGTCTGAAAAGTGACAGCTTTATTTTTGAATAGAAAAATCCTGAAATATCCCATAGATCTTTTTCATTGAAAGGTATAATCAATGGAAGTCTATGTATTTTTTTAAAATTCCAGGTTTTTCTTTGTGTAAAATTATATTTATAAACATTTCTGAGTACGATTTTATTATTCACCCATTTTGCAAATTCAGAGTAGAAGATATGTTTTAACCTCTTAAAATCACTTAAGTATTCAATAATCCATACTTTTCTGAAGTACAAAGTTCCGTGTTTTTTTGTCAGGTATTCTATAAATATGTATTTATCTTTGCCGCCGGGAAGGAGTATTCCGGTTCTTGTAGGGTAATAGTATAGGTCTATAAACTCTTCTCTAAAAAAGTCAAAATTCTGGATTTCCCGAGTAAGAAGTTTTAGATATTTTTTTGCCGTTTTGTTGTATTCATCCAGTAAGAGAATTTCACGTACAATTCTGTAGCTTGCCCAATAATTTTTTTCACTGTAGAGCTTCAGAGCTTTCTGCATAGCAAGTGTTATTTTTGTGTTTAAACCTTTCATTTTACCCGGCAGAACTATTGCCTTAATGTTTAATTGTTTTCTTGCAAGTTTGAGATAATGTTTTGCCCTTTTATGCCGTGGGTTGAATCTAAGAACAAGAAGAAAATCAGACATTGCCCTGTAATATTGTCCTAACTTGTATTTTGTATATCCTTTATTAAAGATATCGGTTTCACGTTTATATTTTCTTTTAAGAGCGTTTTTGCGGGTTTCTTCACGAATGGCGTTCCTCAGGTAATCCCTTGCAATTTGATTGTCAGGAAAATCCCTTAAAAAGGATTTGAGCAGTTTTGATGCTTTTATGTATTTACCTTCATAGTACATATCAATTGCTTTTTGAAGTTCTTTTTTGGAAGGGATTTTATTCACTTTAAAAACCATTGAGGAATATTTTGGTATTATCTTTTTTTCTGTTTTTATAGTTCTGCCTTCTTTTATGGATTTATATACAGTTATTGGGAACTTTTCAATTGCTTCTATTTTGCTGCTGATAGAGGGGTTAATAATATTGGAGCTTATAAAAACCAGGAAGGAAATAAAAAGAGAAATAATCATTGATGTACTAAAGAGTTCGGCGACAGGGAGATTCGATGTTTGTTTTATATAGCTGCTTTTTCTTAGCATATGTGAAAATGAAAAAAGGAGAGAAGTAAGATACACTATTATAGATAGTTTTGGAATGGAGCTGATGGCGTTTAAAAATGCCCACAATGACCTCTTTGTTGGTTCAATTTCAATAGATGAATTAATAGAGTAGTTGAATATATAGATTATTGTAAGGCCAATTATAAGTAAAAGAAAAAATAAGAACATAATTCTTGAGTTTAAGTATTTTCTTATTGGGTGCATTTAAACAACCTTCCCTGATAAATTTATTTTAATCCGGTTTGTTTTTTTCTGCCGGCAAAAAAAACTACTAGCCCTATTACTAAAAGTATGCCTGCTTTTATGTAATGTGTTATAGATGCATTAATTAGATTTTTTGTATAAATATATTCCCATCCTGCGTAGATGAGGTATACAGGAATTACAAAAAACAGTAAAAAAAG
>JAGLSM010000158.1 GCA_023135745.1 Spirochaetota bacterium
ATATAAAGGCATAACCGTAAATTCCAATATGCAGACCTCCGATCCGGATATTTACGCAGCCGGAGACTGTATTGAAACAGTTAATGCTATAACCGGAGATAAAGCCTATATGCCCATGGGTGATTTAGCAAACCTGCAGGGAAGAGTAGCAGGTGAAAATGTAGTATTGGGAAATAACACGGTATTTGGAGGAACATATAAAACAGGTATATGCAAGGTATTCGATTTTAACGCGGGAAGTACGGGAATAAACATTACTGATGCTGAACAGTATGGTTTTAAACCGGTCACAACCGTGACAGCAGGACCTGATAAACCCGGCTTCATGGGAAGTAGAATTCTGATAAATAAAATAATAGCAGATGAAAAAACCGGAAGACTGATAGGTTTTCAATGTGTCGGATCGGGAGATGTCAGCAAACAAATTGCTCAAGCCGCGATAGCTATTCAGGGAAAATTAACTGTTGATGACCTTTCCAATTCTGATTTACCGTACGCTCCTCCATTTACACTTGCAATAGATAATTTCATTGCCGCCAACCATGTTCTGCAGAACAAGATAGCCGGTAGAATGTCCGGGATTTCGTGCAGGCAGGTTAAGGAAAAAGTGGATAATAATGAAAATATATTAATCCTCGACACACGGGGCTCAGATGAATATGAAATAATGCGCCTTGGTATTGGCGAAACACTAATGCCTCTTGGTTCTCTAAGAGACAGGATAAATGAGCTTCCCGATGATAAAAACACTGAAATTGTATGTTACTGTAAAATTTCATTAAGAGGATATGAGGCCGCCAGGATAATCGAAGCTAACGGTTACACAAATGTCAAAGTTATGGAAGGCGGAATAATGGCCTGGCCCTATCCCAGAGAAAAATAGAATTTTTAAAAAAGGGCTGTCCCAAAAGATTGGGATCAGCCCTTTTTTTATCCTCACATACTTTTTCCGGACATGATTTGCCTATAAATAAAAGTAATCCTATTTAAACATTGCTAAATTCCCAAGGCTATTGAATAATTAAGAAGAAGGGCTATCTTTTAGAGCTAAGACCTCAGGAAAATTATTCTATAAAACGTTCAATAAAATATAAGGGGTATATTATGAAACACAGTGCATTGTTAGTGGCACTTATTTATATCAATGTTCTCTTTATTTCCTGCGCTAGTCAAGTAACACCAACCGACACACAAATAATACGTCTAATAACAATCAGCGGCGGGACTATCTCAGATTTGGCTGTTAATGACATCAATATAAACATTATCCCAGGCAGTTCGACCGGAGGGGCCTCTCTCTACTTTCTATCTGATAGAAATAGTGCTAATACAGTCTACAAATCAGACCTGCAAAGTACTGGCTTGTTTACTGATCCGGGCGCTGTTACCATTGTCGGCCTTGCTCCGGAAGAAGTGGACACCTTTTCTGTCTATGCGCAGAATGCATCCTCAGCACATGCCATATTCTATGGAATCAAATCAAATAATGAAATTTCATACCATGTAATTGGCGGAGCCGGTTCCTATGCTGTGAATAATACCGGCGCGGCCCGTTTAGCAGGAACAGTTCTGGGCATCATTCCATCAGGAGGGAAATACCAGGCTTTTCAAATCGGAATTAACAATATTGGTCTAGTCATTTGCCAATCCAATAAATTACACGTCTATGAATATGCTTTAAGCAGTATTGTGGCAGAAGCAAATCCCTTAAATGCGGTTAATCAATACACAGACTTTTTACAAAACATCACTGCAAACTATGGCGGAGGCAGCTGGTTTCCAGGTTCCATCATTGGTATGATCCAGACAGACGGTTTTCTATATGGCGGTTTACTTAATGGCAACTATGAAATATTCTTAACCGACTTTGTCAGCCAAAACATTCCCATTACCCGTTTTAATAGAGACGGCCATGACTTATCCCCTTATTTCAGCCAACTGGATAACAAACTCTATATGGCCAGTAGTTCCTATTCCTCCAATTTCAACCTCTATCGCTGGAACTCCACAGCACTTAGCAGTACTGACGGATTTCTGCTGGATCTTATTCCACCAGTACTAATTGTAGAGTCACCTGTTCCTGTTGATAATGGAAATAATGACATTGACTGGCCCATTTATGGAAGGGCCGAGGATCTAGGCAGCGGGATCGATAAAGTATTTATTACTTGGTATTTAAGTTCAGGAGGACCAACAAACGTAATCATTGCCGGTACAGGTTCCATTTGGAGTAATTCATTTCGTCCAAGCGGGGGTATTACTATTGATGTTGCGATATATACAAAAGATAAAGCCGGTAATTACAGCACCACCAATTTTTATACAAATATATGGACCTGCTAAATCAATCCAAAAATTGATACTTTTTTGGTTTTAAATTATGGATGAAAAAAAACGATACATACCTCATGCCACCCAGGCCTTTCCCATAGGAGAGGGGCAGGTGCTTGAGATTATAGATGATACTAAAAAATCAATTATTGTACCAATACATCTCTCTCATATTTTGCATTATCTTCATGG
The DNA here is from genome assembly GCA_023135745.1 of Spirochaetota bacterium. Taxonomy (GTDB): domain Bacteria; phylum Spirochaetota; class JAGLSM01; order JAGLSM01; family JAGLSM01; genus JAGLSM01. Next base: position 2,524 of record JAGLSM010000158.1, read on the forward strand.
CTTTAAAAGCATGGATCAACATACCCAGGCTCTGGCTTCATTAGGCTTTCCTGATAAGGGAAGTGCAACCACAGCAATAGAGGAACTTAAGAACCTGGGATTACTGTATAGTAAAAAACAATTTTTAGAAACCATAGAAGCACAATCCACTCAAGACGATTCTAATCCAATACAAACCCTGGCTGTTCTTACCTGCAACCGGCCATTGGCCCTGGAAAGGTGCCTGCAAAGTTTTTATGATTATAATAAAAACTATGATAATAGCATTGAGATAATTGTATATGATGACTCCTCCGTCCCTGATATATCAACAAGCAACAGAAAAATCATACAAAAAATAAATGAGGAACAGGGTAACAAAATCCATTATCATGGGCCTGAACAAAAAAAAGCATTGCTGCAAAAAATGGTGAACCTGCCCCTTGTTAAAGAAATAGATCCCAACATTTTATCCTTTGCCCTGCAGAGACACCAATACTGTCCCTACACCTATGGCGCGAATTTGAATAATGTGCTTTTAACCAATATAAATAAAAACATCATGACAGTTGATGATGATATGGTTTTTCAGACAACCCGAATATCTGACAAAGACGGACTTGCCTTTTATTCTGCCAGAGATATTTCCGAGTATGAAATACATAAAAATCGGGATGAACTGCTTAAAAAAATCCAAATGACCCAAACAAATATCTTTGAGGAACATGAAACCCTGCTGGGTAAAAGCTTATCCGCCTGTATACAAACCTTTGTTGAAAAAAAACAGCCTCTCTTTTTAGAAACAATCACTCCCCGCTTTGCCCGGCAAATAGTTAATCCGCAAGCAAAGATCAAGGTAACACAGGCAGGTGTGTTTGGAGACAACGGCATGAGTACTTTAGCTCATATACTGCTCCTGGATGATGATAATAGGAGCAAAGCATACCGCACCAGGGAAGCCTACACTACTGCCCTGCATAGCCGGGAAGTAGTCCGCGGTGTAACACAGCACAGTATCAGTAATGGCAGCTTTCTCATGTCCGGCAATATGGCTCTCAATAATAGCAGATTTCTGCCACCCTTTATTCCGGTAACCCGCAACTGTGACGGACTGTTTGCGGCTGTCTTACGAAAATGTTTTCCTCAATCCTATATCGGCTATGTTCCCTATTGTTTGCTGCACAGTCCGCTTGAAACACGTAATTTTTCTCCGGATATGCTGCAAACAATAAATATACGCTTTCAGGATCTGCTGGATCTTGTCTTACAGACATTTTCACCTCCACAGTTCCAGACCCGAGAAAACACACTACAAAATTTGGGACAGTATTTAGCATCATTTAAAAATATGGCTGATACTTCTTTTATAGAAATGATCCGCTTTATCCGCAGACAACAGATGTCACAGTTTCTACATCAACTGGAAACCAGACTGGAACAGGCCATATTCATGCCTGATTTTTGGGCCAAGGATATGGATACCTATATCAAAGCCATCCAAAAACATATCCAGTCACCTAACCTGCATGTACCCCGGGATATTGACCCCAGTCTTGATGATGATGCAGTCATGAAAATCTGCAAGGAAGCAGTTGAGCAATATGGAGAATTGGTGCGGATTTGGCCGACTTTGTATGAAGCATTGAGCCAACATAAATGTTATTGAGTTTAGAAAACTAACTATCAATAATTTCTGTCAAACCAGGCAAGCGCGCCGTTATCGCTGCAAGTATATACATGACGACTGTCAGGAGACACAAAAACAGATTCAGGCCCTGAAATATTTGCGTGAGGATACGATCCCATATTTGTAAGGGCTCCGCTTATTCTATCACGGGAAAACCAGATAACACTATTCAATGCACGTCCAATTGCATATACATTGTTTCCATCAGGAGCAACCGTAACCCAGGTAGATCTTTCTAAAATTGGACTGACAATTCTTCCCTTATACTCAAGTGCTCCGGTCGTATGATTCCTGTTAAACCAGGCAACAGCATCTGTGGTATTGCCTGCAGTATAGACATTATTCCCGTCAGGAGAAACTGCAGAGTGCCAAACCCAGGCAATATTAATACTGGTATATCTACTCCCATAACTGAGTACACCGGTTGCCTGATCACGGGTAAACCAGGCAACAGCATCTGCAAACGCAGCCGCTACATAAACATGCAGACCATCCGGAGAAACTGTAATACCTCTTGGTTGAGCAATGTCTGTATTAGTATATCCACCTATTGAAATCAGAGCGCCTGTCTGACTATCACGAGCAAAATAATATACTGCATTAAAGGAAGGCACTGTTATATAGACATTATTTCCATCAGGAGAAATAGCAATCCTTTTACAACCTGCTCCTGTTATATTGCCAACATAAGTTAATTCTCCGGTTATTGCATTACGGGACAACCAACATATGACACCAATAGCCTCTGCGGTAACATATAAATGTTTGCCATCAGGAGAAAGTAATATTGTTCCCGGTTGATCAATATTGATATTTGAATACATCCCTGAATACGTCAGAGCTCCGCTTACAGAATCCCGAGAGAACCATGAAATTGTATCCGAGGTCCAATTATTAACATAAATATGTTTACCATCAGAAGAAATATTCCCTGTACCAATGGCTCCGGGTGTAGGGGGGAAATACCGTGTCTGATAACTCAACTCTCCGCCCCCCCTTCCTGTACCTTGAATGTTAAAGGTAAATGTGGACTGGAGCCTGCTACTACTATTATTAATAGTAACAATGGCTGAACGTACAGCTTTTGTCTGTGGTTTAAACACAAGGGAAAGGGT
>JAGLSM010000159.1 GCA_023135745.1 Spirochaetota bacterium
CCCTTTAGGGAAGGGATCGGGTTAGGTAAACGACCCCAAAATAGCCTACAAACCCCTCAATAATCCCTCAAATAAACCGAAAATACTAAAGAGGGAAACCAATGCGAAAATACATTATTGTCTTAATAATATGCGCGATGATGATACCGGTTATTACAGAGGCAAAAAAAAAGAATAACAAAATTAAAAAACAGGATCTTGATTTCTGGTCGCAAACCATGGAATTTGGAACACCCGCTCAAAAAAAAGCCGTTTTAAAACAAATCCGTGGAATCAAAAAACCTGAAATAACAAAAATTCTCCTAAAAACCCTTAAAGAGTCTACAAATAAAAGCATTAAACAAATCCTGATTCAAATCCTTTATGACAGAAATGAAAAAGCAGCATATCCAATTCTGGTAAAAAAACTCGAAGAATCCAAGGACTCAGCCCTTATTGCAACTGCAATCTCAGCTCTTGGTAAATTAAAAAATAAAAAAGCCATCCCTTATATAATAAAACATTTAAATCACGAGAATGCCAGTGTTGTTCAAGCCGTCATCAGAACTCTTGGACAATTGAAAGCGGTTTCCACAGGCAAAAGACTCCTTAGTATGCTTACAAACGTGAAAACAGACAAAGAAGTGAAGTACGACTTGGTTAATGCCCTGGGAATAATATCATATAAGCCCGCATTCAAGATACTCCGGCAGATAGCCATTGGTAAGGCAAATAAACAGTATTACCGCGCCTTCGCGATTACAGCGCTTGGCAGATTAAAAAACAACAAGATTCTGCCTGATCTTTACCGAATCGTAACAACCGAGAAAAACCTCATGCTGAAATACAGGGTCATTGAAGCCTTGGGAGAATTGGGTTCAAAAGAATCACTGCGTTACATAAAAAAAGCAATGACCGATGAAAGCCACCAGCTTAGAACCTTCGCTATAAAATCTGCTGCAAAACTAAAGGACAAAGGATTTTTAAAGATTCTTTTTTTTAAGCTTAAACACGACAAACACTGGCAAGTAATGATCTCCGCGGCTCAGGCTCTTCATAAAATGAAAGCAGATGGAGTATACAAAATAGTTCTTAAAAAATTTGAAAATAGTATGGATGCCAAGATACTTCTCCCCCTTCTTGAGATTATCAAAGACGCTAAATCTCTTGAAGCAAAAAAAATACTTGAGAAAAAACAAAAAGATATGAAATTTTCAAGTATAAAAGATAAAATAGAAAAAGTTCTGGAAAAATGGGGTATGGACCTCTACAAGATTAAAAAACAGCTTGCGGCAAAGAAAAATAAAAAAAATCAAAACACGAAAAAAGTAAAAAAATCAAAACTCAAAAAGAAAATCCCCGTTAAAAAGAACAAGAAACCTGTGCGGGTTTATATTAAATAAGGAAATTGTAGAATTAAAATAAATACTCCTGTAAATCCAATAAAGTAACTTCAAGAATAAACCACAAAAAAACCTGCTAATTTAAATCTCAATTAATCATTCAAATCCTTGTCAGAAAAATTAAAAGTGATAAACAGATTTTTTTATATATGACAAATCTATAAATTAACAATCTTATACCATCGTTCATTAATAAAAACCGGTCTATCCAGCCATTCCGACGGATCAACACAAATATTGCCGGCTCTCACTTCAAAGTGAAGATGAGGACCTGTTGATAATCCGGTACTGCCCATAGCAGCAATATATTGGCCTCGTCTCACCCATGAGCCTTTTTTTATCCATAACTCATTAAGATGAAAATATGAACTGTAAACGCCGTGTCCATGATCAATGATAACTAAATTTCCACGTACATATGTGTATCCTGAAAAAACAACAATTCCTGATTCAGCTGCCCGCACCGGGGTATTCTTTTTAGCTCCATAATCGATACCTCTATGCGGAGTTCCTCCTCCGTAAGTCAGGTATCTGACAATTCCAAACTTTGAAGTTATTCTTTGATATTTCTTAACAGGAGTAATAAATCCACGGTACCAGTATCTTTTTAGAGTGATTTTTTTATAAATTTTTTGAAGCATCTTTCTTTCTTTTTTTGGTCTATTTTTTGAAAATATTCTTCTCTTCTTACGTTCCCACTTACTCAACCATTTACGGTATGAACGTGAGTACCGCCTTCGTCTCTTTTTTATTATTCGTCTTCGTTTTTTTGTTTTGTTTTTTCCTGCAATCCATCTGTAAAGAGGTGGACGCCTTCTTTTTGAGTATCTTTTACGTTTCAGATCAATCCGGTATGCTCTGGTCATCCAGTTGCCGTTCTCATCGTAACATTTCACAGCAAGGAGTTTTTTACCCTTCTTTTCCCATACATCCATACCTTGTATTGATGAATAAGCATCACCCGTTCTATCCTTCACAAACATCAATCGATGGTATGAAAAATAACCGCTTATCTTTTTTATTTTTTTACTTGGTTTAACCTTAAATATTATTGTTTTTCCCTGATTCACCTTTTTTTTATTTGCGTAAACTGAAAAAGTAAATGGTACAAGCTGAATTAATCCCGCGTTTCTATTCAAATCTTTACGGTTTTTTAAAAAAACGACATTGCCTTTTTTTACATATATGAATTTGATTTTCCGAGGATAAATTATAAATTCAGATTCTCCGATTGCTAATATCAAACCATGATTTTTTATTGATAACTGAGTCCAGCTGTCAGCTTTTGTCCTGATCCTGCATGTTTTTGTCCCTGTAATACCGGTCTTTTTAAATGAACTACCAACCCATTTCTTGTTTTTGTATATTGAGATATGTACAGGATTGGAAATATATTCCAGTTTTACAAAATAAATTTTGCTTTCGTAGTAAAAAACAGTTGCCAGAATTCCTGAAAGAATAATCAGAAACGGCATAAGTTTCTTAATTGTAAATTTCTTATAACTCATAATACATTAATGAAGGCAATTCCATATGACCTAACCCCCGATCCCCCTTCCCTTGCAGGGAATGGGGCACTTTCTACTTTAGTCTATTCTTCCAGTCAATAGAAATTTCTATCTTCTACCCGTTTATTCTCTGTTCAGTAAAATGTTTACTTATAAATAAATAGTTTAATAAGTTCCAAATATTTGGATGAAATTTATCCCCACTTTCCCCCTTCCTTCGAGGGAAGGGGCTAGGGGTTAGGTGCGATATGAGAAATTTCTTATAACTCATAATACATTGTGTCACATTATTAATAAGATTCAAGCACTAAATTTAAATAAAATTACTTAGAAATAAGATTAACTATATCAAGATACAATACCATTACCATCAAACTTACAAGAATCGCAAGTCCAACCATCTGTATGCGCTGCAGAATCCTGAATGACATCCTTTTTCTCCTGATCATTTCCACAGCATTAAGAACTATATGCCCTCCGTCAACAGCCGGGATAGGAAGAAGGTTCATTATTCCCAGCATTATGGATATGTATGCCAGAAAAATTATATACTGAGAAAAACTGCTCTGTCTCATTACAGTTCCTGAAATAAGAACAACACGTACCGGACCGGCAATGGCCTTTGTCTTATCCACTTCTTTATTAAAAAGAGATTTAATTCCTTTTACAAACTTCTTTATTGTATCTCCAAACATTACAAATCCATTACCTATGGAGCCGAATATTCCGAATTTCTTAGTGTAATACTTCTTAGTTTCCCTTGGAAGTTTAAGGACAAACCCGAGCATATAAGATTTTTTATATTTATAAGGCTTTATATAGATTTTTCTTATTTCACCTTTTCTCTTTATAGTTAGAAGAGCTCTTGAAGTCTTGTTTTTATTTAAGAGTATTTTAAAGTGATGATAAAAAACTATCTTTTTATTGTTTATGGATATAACCTCATCACCCTTTTTAAGACCTGCCTTATCCGCAGGTTTACCCTTAATTACATTGTTTATAATAACAGGATAATCATAAGTAATATTTATATACCCGGAACCATCTGACCTGATAGCAGTCATAACATTAAAGGTTTTGATTTTTCCATTTCTATTAACTTTAATCTTCAAATTTTTAAGAGGATTATAAGCAACATTTTCTACAATCTTTTTAAAATTAGGAGTCTTAACTCCATTAATTGAAATTAAACGATCCCCTGTTTTCAAACCCGCGGCCAAAGCCGGAAATTGTTTTCCTGATGAATTCAGAGTCTTATTCAAAACAACTATTTTATTCCCGGGAGATTTGTATGAATATCCAAAATATGAAATAAAACTGAAAATAACTATCGCAAAAATAAAATTAAAAATCGCGCCCGCACTTACCGTGATTAACCTTGCCCAGGCCGGCCGCTCATACATTTCGTCAGGCTCACCCTTGCGGTCATCCGATAAATCTTCTCCCTCGCCCGCGAATCTGCAGTAACCTCCAATGGGTATCCATCCCAGTTTGTAGTTAGTCCCTTTATGATCAAAAGAGATTATTCCCCGGCCGAATCCTATGGAAAAACCGGTAACTCTTATGCCGGTCAATTTCCCTGCAATAAAATGTCCCATCTCATGGACAAATACGAGAATACCAAGTGAAAATAATCCATAAATAATATAAATTACAATGTCAATAACGTTTCCCATTTAAATCATCCTTTTTTATCATTTTGAAAAAACTACAGCTACTACATACAATATGGGAGAAATAAAAATTTGAGCGTCAAAAACATCCAGAAAACCGCCATGCCCTGGAATATATGAATCTGAATCCTTAACGGATCCTGATCTTTTAAAAAGACTCTCAATAAGATCACCAAACTGCCCCAATAGACTAAGTCCCAGTGTCATAAGTAAATATGGAATCCAGTCAAAAATCCACCAACCGGTAAAAATAACAGGAAAAATAAGTTTTAAAGAAGCGGCTCCGACAAGAGCAAATAAGACACCGCCAAAAAGCCCCTCAACAGTTTTATTCGGACTTACCGGCAAATTCAGCTTATGTTTTCCAAAAAACTTGCCGGTAAAAAGAGCAAAAGAATCAGTCAGCCAGACTACAATAAATGAATACAAAACAAGATATGGACCCTTGACATGAAATGACCTTAATAGAATTAAAGATCCAAATCCAAATCCAATATAAATAACCGGAAAAACAGCCGCGGCAGAATATTCAATAGCTTTTTTAAAATTCTTTTTTAAAACCTGTTCGAAGAAAATAACAAATAATGATATTGATATAATCAAAAATGGAAATATAAATAATAACTTAATCTGCATGTCCATTTTTGTAATTTTAGTTATCAGAAATGATAGAATCACAGTAAGGAGTGTTACCGCCGCACCTTTATACTTCAAGGATGATGGATAGTCTGTCTTC
>JAGLSM010000016.1 GCA_023135745.1 Spirochaetota bacterium
CTTGATTATTTTTCATAAAGACATTGTCCTTTACGATTGGATTATGTAATACCTGATCAATAAGTTTCAACTGTTATCATTATTATTGAATAAAAAGAGAATTTCCATATGCTAAAAGGATTATTTTTTTTGAAAAATGCTTTGTTTTACGAAAAAATCAGCTAAACAGACTAGTCCATAAGAAGTAGTCCTGATTAATCCGGCTTTATCATCCCGAATTTTAACGCGTATTGAACAAGTTCAGCAGCCTTATGAAGCCGGAGTTTCTGCATGATATTAGCCCTATGAGCCTTAACTGTTTTATCAGAAATAAAAAGAAGGGAAGAAATTTCCTTATTGGACATCCCATTGGCAATGTACACGATTATTTCCCGCTCTCTGGGAGAAAGAATCGATGGGGATATTTCATTAGTTTGAGAATCTGATGAAGATCCTGTTTGAATATAACTATCTATTAATTTCTGTGAAATACTTGGGCTTAGATACACTTCTCCTCTTAAAACTGAACGAATCGCCCATAAGAGATTCTCCCCCGCGTGATCTTTCAAGACATATCCCTTAACACCAATCTGCAATAATTTGTTAACATATTCCTCATCATCGTGCCGGGACAGAATAAGAATTTTTACATTTGGAACCTGATCCCTTAACTGCTCTGCTAATTCAATACCGCTCATTCGGGGCATTGAAATATCAACAACTGCAATATCCGGAATCAGTTCTTTTATTTTATTAAGAGCATTATATCCATCTCCGGATTCACCTACAACCTTATATTCATCTATAGTTTCCAGAATATAACGAAGTCCTTCTCTTAAAATAGCGTGATCATCAGCCAGAAATATTCTTGTTTTTTTTACATCAGACATTCAGCGGCACCTTTATATTTATCATTGTTCCTTCTCCGGGAGAAGTCTTTATATCAAATGATCCCTGCATACTCTTCACCCGTTCCTGAATATCTGACAAACCAAAAGAACCCGAAGGTCTTTTATCCTTATCGTATTCAAACCCCAATCCATTATCAGTAACTTCCAAATCCAATAAGTTTCTCTCATCATTATTGTTAATTAATATTTTAACATAGTCCGCATGGGAGTGTTTAATAATATTAGAAGAAATTTCCTGGAGTATTCTATAGATATTTACTTCCGTCTCAGCAGAAAGCTGATTATTTATATCAAGTACTATCTCAGTTGTGACGCCCTTTGCTTCAAGGTACTGCTTGCAAAACCATCGCACAGCCGCCTCAAGACCTAAATCGGCAAGTACGGACGGAAAAATATTTGAATAGACTTCTCTTAACTCTTGACTTGCCTTATCAATAAATTCCAGTCCAACATCAAACCGCTCTTTATATTTTTCCATATCCTTTTCAAAAGTCTGAAAATTGAGTTTCGCGGCCAGAATAGTCTGTCCGATTCCATCATGAAGATCCTTGGCAATCCTCTGTCTCTCCTGCTCCCTGGACTGCCTTATACTCTCATTAAGATCCCTTATCTCATTGGTTTTTCTCTGCTGTTCAGTAATATCCCTGATTATTACAATAGCACCTGTTACTTCATTCTCTTCTATAAACGGCAGTGCGAGACAATCATAGACTTTATTACTTCCTTCATTGTTTTCTTCTTCCATAATCTTTCTATGATTACTGTCTGTTTTCATTGCCTTTCTACCTGGACACTCATTACAGAACCCATCATACCGATTGAAAGCCTTATAACAAAATTGACCTGTCATATCATGGCTAGCTTCTAATGCCGCCTTATTAGCCCATATAACCTTCATTTCTCTGTCGATATGAATAACCATATCCGGAAGACTATCAAGAATTATACGGAATTTCTCCTCTTTTTCCCTTAACCGGCTTTCCATATACCTTCGATATGACATATCATGAAAAACTATATGAGTTCCCATGAAACTGTCTTTTTTATTGTAATTAGCGGCAATCCTTAATTCTCCATACACAGACTGACCGGCTTTTGTTAATAAAACAAGGGTAATAGAAAACCTGCCCTTTTCATTTACAGAATTTAATTTCTGCTGATAATCCTGTTTATTATCTTCAGAAATTAAATCTTCAATCCGTATATTCCCCATTTCTTCAACAGTATAACCAAGTATTTTTTCAACAACCGGATTTGTGTAAGTAAATAAACCTTCTTTATTTGTAATAAAAATCATGTTGCTTGAATTTTCCATGAAAATTCTGAATTTTTTTTCTGACTCTTCCATTAATTTAATATTTTTCCTGATCTCAATACCTGAACGGTATCTTGCTATACATGATGTTATAGCCAGGCTTTTTTCAAAAGATGAAAAATTTACATCGGTTTTTGTAAAAAAATAATCAAGACCGGCTTCATTCAGTAACTCCCTGGTTAATCTCTTTCCGGTTATTGCTATAATTGGAATATCCTTATTTATACTTTTAATAGAGCGGATAAAATCATAGCCGTCTTCCTCATTAGGAATGGAGATATCAGTTAAAACGATATCAAATAAATTTTCATGAAATATCTTAATCGCGGCACCCTTGTTCAAGGCAGTATCAACCTCAAATCCAAGAGATATGAGATCTCTTTTAAAACTCTCAAGTATAATAGCTTCATCCTCTACAAGGAGTATTCTACCCTTAGAGAAATCAGAAGCATCCTTAGAACTGTTAACGTTCAAATTTTCCGGTTTTTTCATTGAATCCATTATAAAAGAAAAGTTAAGGTATTAGCAAGAAATTTCAGCCAAAGTGTTTAGTTTGAAGGATAGAACACTGATTTGATGGATTAAACGGATCTTCGCTGATTTTTTTATTTTGAAAGATATGGTTTGAATTCAGATTCTTTTCCAAAATTGAATAACAATCCTACTTTTAGATAATTTAGAAGTTGTAGTTTATGTTCTTCTCTTAGAAATTATAGAGTTTTTATTTCTAAAATAATTTCAAACTCTTTGTTTCACCTTATAAAAAAAGATCCGTGAAAATCAGCCGCATCAGTGTCATCCACGTTCTATAAACCAATTAGGATAGAACACCGGTTTGACAAATGAATATGTCTTATCATTTCATTTTTATTGACATAAATCATCATTTCAAATATAGTTGATATCGTGAACTGCCGACCATGACATCCGGTAGAACATATTAAGAAAGGTTTGGACTTGATGAATAAGAAAATAAAACAATACTTCCAGATTATAAGTTCCAGTTATAATAATTTCCCTGATTTTTTTTCAGATATTGACAGACAATTCAACCCTCTTGCTATTAGAATTCAGGAATTATTTAAAGAAGCCCATGCTATAATGACTGAAGCACAAAACATTGTTTCAGCTATCAGCAGTGTTTCCATGCAGACATCACTGGATAATCTTGGGGAAATTTCAGGGATAATGCTGAAAGAAATAAAAAATTTCGATATGGATCATGAAAAAATGTCATCAATGTTTTCAATCCAGATTTCACAATTCACAATACTTAACCGCGCGTCTGTACAATTAAAGCGGGTAGTATACCCTCTGAGAAACATTCGTGTCAGTATAATGATGGAAAACGCCAGAACGGAAAACACCAGCACTGAAATCGATTCTCTCACAAACGAAATACAAATTCTTACTAACAACATCCTGGACAATTCAAACAATATTTCTGACAAAACTGATATGCTTATAAACATGGTAAAAAAAAATGTTCTTTCCGATATAAATACAAATAAAGAATCAGATACAGGATTAAAAAAAGCCCTGGAAGAGACACTTCCTCATCTGGACTTCCTGAAAGAAAATACACAAAACTTTACCGATTCCACCATTTCTTTTACTGAAAGTATAAAAAAACTTTTCACCTCAACAAAAGAAATTGTTATTTCAATACAGTTTCATGATATTATCAGACAAAAAATGGAACATATAAGAGATGCTTTTGAAGATATTTTAAAACTAAAAGATCAAAAACTAAAAAAGAAAGACTTGAAAAATAAATTATATCATATAACCGGAATCCAGCTTCAAATACTCTATAGTTTAAGAAATGAACTTACTTATTCTCTGGAAAAATTAAAGCAAAACCTTGGTATTATTGAAAATATCCTAAAAGTAATAAAAAAAACTGTCGATACAATTTCGAATATCTCATTCGGCTCCGGAACATCTTTCCTGCAGAAAATTGAAAATGGAATGAAAAGAATTTCAGATGAGGTATCAATAAGAGCAGATGATAATAAAAACTTAACAAAAACAGTTAACACAATACTGGAATCAGTAATCACTCTAAAGAATTTTTTATCCAAAGTAGCAACCATTGCTGATGTTATAAAAATGATATCTTTTAACGCTCGTTTTGCGGTGCAGCGTCTGGGAGAAGGTCAGCATTCTCTACACGGACTATCAGCTGAAGTACAGGAACAGGCGGAAATTACAAAAGATCATACCGAGCATCTTGGAAATATCCTCAAAGGGATAACAGAGACAGCCCAGGATCTGCAGGATAATGTTGAAAAGGATATGGAACGGATTACAGACAAATCAGACAAACTAATAGATCATACAAAAAAAGTACTTGAAAGTATATCGAAAATTGTAGAATCAGAACTCAATAAATTAAACATAATGTGCAATTTCTGTGATATTATATTTCATGACATTTCAAATGACATCTCAAGAATTTCTCCGGCAACAGCCGGTGTAACATTTATTGAAAAAATGATAAGTGAACTTGAAAAACTTCCTAAAATAAAAAAAGAATTACAGATCAATCATGATAAAAAAGATAATGATTTTAATGATAAAGAACTCAGAAAAAGATATACAATGCAGCATGAGCGTGACATTCACGATAAATTCATACAAAAACAACAAAATGAAAGCATTTTAAAACAAAATTTCCTGAAAAATAAATTCGGTGATAATGTAGATCTATTTTAAAAATACTAAAAAAACAATTCCGGTCATTTAAACTCTAAAAAGAATTCAACGACCGGAATGATTGGTACTCTTTTCCAAACCTTGAGTTAGAATATGTAAGCTGAAAGTCCCATACTTAACTGAAGAGTATGTCCACTGGTTGATACAGATGATCCGTCAGGAGTTACTTTTTCAAGGTAGTACAAAGCAGCAACATTAAGTGAGATATGCTCATTTAAAAACATCTTAACGCCTGCACCAAAAATAATATCCATCAAAGAATTATCGCTTGTGTCGCTTCCAAATGAAATTCCTGATGATACATAAGGCACAGCAACTTTACCTTTTTCTGCGCCAAAATGATAGGAAAGACCAATTCCAAATAGCAAAGAATCAATACTAACGCCGCCCTGTGATGCTGTCTGAATAGCCATAGCAACTTCCGCCTCTAATCCTTTAACAAGCATATAACTTAAGCTGGGTGCTAAAGTAAAAGCAGTATAGGTTATATTTGAATATAAATCCCCTCCACTGCTGGAAAAAAGAATTGCCCCGCCAACTCCAACAGAACCTTGATCAAGTGCAAATTCAGCACCCAAAGCAGCTGTTGATAGAACTAATAACATAACCAGAATTAAAATTTTCTTCATTTTAAATTCCTCCGTTTTAATTTGTACAATCTAAAACGTATTAGGAATGAAAAGGGGAACAAAAATGTGATTTTTTTTTAACGATCCAATAAAAAAGTTCTAAAACCATATCCTTGTACCGGCACCAACAATCAGAGCTGTTGTATGGCTTTTATAGCTGTTAGAATCCATAATCTTATATTTACCGTTTATATAAACTTCGGCCTTTTCAGAAAGATGCAGCTTAAGATCAAGTGATACAGAAAAAAACCTGTCTATTTCCGTAGTAGCAGGGATATACATATCTAATGAATTCATAGCCGGCTTACTGTCATATTTTTTATCTGAATATTCAAGTCCCATATTAACTTTAAAAATATCAAAGTCCTTTGAAACTTCAAATCTTACCCCGTAATGCCCATATGAATAATAATTATCAAGGATCTCCTCATCACCGTCAAGTACAAGAAGAGTTTCATTAGGACCATAAAAATAAAAATTACCGTTGCTCTTCAATAATTCATAAAACCCGGACAATTTTATAAAAAATCCCGGGTTAAAAAAATATTTTACACCAACCTCAAAACCCGTCAGATTATCAACAAAGGCTGTATCCGTAGCCTTTGCATCTTGATCTATCATATAACGTTCTGAATATCCGGTGTAAGCGTATAAAGCTTTAAAATTAATTGTAGTAAACAGGGAAAGATCCAGACTGAAAAGAAAACTAAAACGGTGAGTTAAACTGTCCAGATTATACTCCTGAAAAAAACTCTTTGAAAGTGCATAGGCAAAATATATACTACTCTTGTCAAAATCATACCTGTATTGAGTAAAAAATGATCCAATCAAATGCGAATAGGCAGGATTGTCTGCGACATTTCCTGTAGTAAATGATGAATAATAATCATACAAAATAGTCCCGGAAATATCGAGGATGGAATCAGTAAATTTGAAGCGGTTTTTTACAAAACCTGAAAGAACATAGTTACTTTCAGTATCATTTTTAAGATAATTTTCAGCAATTGTATTCACAGACCACCAGAAAATGGAAGTCTTTGATAAACTTTTTTTCGTTATAATTAATGATAACTTATTAACAGCATCACTAACCTCCGTATAATCAGAAAAAATATTATCATTTAGAGTTATATTTTCATCTATTAAAACGTTAACAGGCATGACCGGAAAGGTAAACATCAGCAGTACAAAAACCATGATAACTTTCTTCATTTTTATCTCCATTCATTATGTATAAATCAAAATAGTCTGCTCTCATTTAGAACATTCATTATACGCCGATGACTTTTATTTGACTTAATACCTTTCAAAACAATACTGACAGCCTTCCTTCTTTTAATTTTAATATCACGGCTGTGCAGAAGAAGTCTCTTAATACTCTCAATACGGCCTTTATCAATATCATTCTTAATAATTATTACGGCCAAGGGCAGAACTTCAAATTCCTTCCATCCCGCCTTCTTCATATACAGGAGAAAGTATCCGGCTCTTGCCAGAAAAATCCGGCTTTTATTTTTTCTATAATTCTTTACTAAAATATGAAGCATACCCGGTTTAAGTTTAAGGTACAAGAAATTAATGATTAAAACACGGATATCTCTGCAATCACAATCTGTTCCATGCAGAAGGCTTTTTGCTTTTATTTGAATCTGATATTCTTTTTGAAGAACACGGAGAATTATCCGGCAAGAAGCATTGCGCAGCATTCCCTCTCTTATTCTATCGTAAAACCTTTGTTTGATAAAACCTGATCTTTGCGCCCAATTAATTAATTTTTTTATACGCTGCAATACAATTTTACTGCCGCAGTAAGTTTCCAGTTTTTTTACAAGAGCGCGGGAAGCAAAAAGAGTCCCGGAAACAAACAAAAATAAAAAAATAAGAGTCAGCGCTTTTTTTGAATTTTTCATAATTTTACTAGTTTACAAAAACAACCGCGGTCCTTCCACCAAATTCATCATCAACATACTGATTTGCATGTGAATCATGCAGAATCCTTTTATTATTTATCACAAAAGCATATTTATACAGCTGACCGGCCTTAAGCACCTTTTTAATAACCCAATGTCCATTGACCTTCTTCAGGCAATCCGAATTTTTCTTCCAGCTGTTAAAATCACCGACAAGACACACAGTCTTTGCACCGGGATAACTCGTCTTGAACGATACAAGCCTGCTTCCTTCAGGAAAAGGAGCATCTGTTCCTGATGACATCCTTATTAAAAAAACTCCGGCAAATAAAAGAATAAATACAGCGGTTATTCCTGCAAGTCTTTGCCTTATTGGGAATTGGAACCAGTCTAATGACCATCTTTTTTTTATTTGTTTTTTATTATAAATATCAGTCATAATCCGGTCTTCAAGGGATCGTGACACATTTGAATCTATACTAATACCGGCGTTTATAAAGCTCTCAAAGAGCTTTTTATCATCTTTTGGCGGATAATTTTTTTTCATATTCTTACCTCTTTAAAATGTACAAAAATCTTTAAAAAATGTTTCACTTTCAGGATTTTTTCTTATCAGATTTAATACTTCTTCCCTTGCCCTTTTAAGATGCGTTTTTACCGTATTATCAGGCAAATCCAGTATTTCCGCAATTTTTTTTATATTCAGATCCTCAAAATAATGCAGCACAAGCACAATCCGGTATTTATCTTTCATCTGTGAAAGAATTTTCATGACATTCTTTTTTATCTCACCGCTGAATATCTTATTCTGACCTGTATTGTCATCCTTTCCAATTGAGTCTATTGCATTATCCGAATTATGAAAAAACGATATATGTCTCCGCTTCTTTTTTAAATGATTACGTATCGCGTTTACAGAAATGGTGTAAAGCCAGGTATGAAATTTTTTTTCAAGATTAAAGCGCTTAAGATTCTGATAAACAAGGTGAAAGATATCCTGCACCAGATCCTCAGCGTCTTCAATATCCGTGATACTCTTTAAAACCAGCCCGTAAATCATGTTTTTATATCTATCAACAATTTTTCTGAACTCCTCCGTTTTTCCGGAAAGAATATCTTTGATAATAAGCTGATCCTGTAAATTGTTTTTTTCCAGTAAATTTGTCATATTTTCAGTCAAAAATATTAAGGAATCACAAAAAACAGTATGTAAGAATTTTGTGATTCCTTATCAGATTTAATCAACCTAATCTTTATTTCCTACATCCGGTATCCCGGCTGTTGTACCGGCTGCTGTACCATGAGAACCACGGTCGGATCTTTCGTTTTGATATTGCTTTTTATAACGATGATGCATTTTGCTGCCATTTCCTGATTTAAGAGCCGTCCCATTATGAATCCGGATATTGGCCATCATACGTTTCATTATCCGTTCCGCTATATTTTTAATGTTTCCGCTTTTTTTCATTTCCTTGTACATCAACATATACATATTTCTTGTAATCTGTTTTTTAGATGACCCGTTTTTCTTCATTACATCGCTATAGTAATTTCCAGCAGCCATCACCCGCGCAATTTCACCAACTTGAATCCCAAAACGTTTACAAATACGTAGAATGTTATCTACAGCTGCATTGTTAAGACAAAATTTGTTTTGTTTCTTCTTTTTTATCTCTTTTCTCAGCTGTTTCATAACTGCTTCAGCGTCCTGTCTGTTTATTCTCAGTCTATGCTGTAATTTCAGAATAAGCTTTTCCTGTTCCGGAATCCGGAGATCTTCAGCAAATGTAAGAGTTCCTAAAAAAACCAGTATAAGAAAAACTGATATGGTATTTAAACTTCTCATTGCTCTACTCCTAAAAAATATATTCGCGCCCTTCAAAACAATATACAGCACTGTAATGGTTTAGTTTCAAAAACTGCGCCTTAATATTAAAATTCTTTTAATGGAATTATAAACTAAAAATACCTGTCTGTACAATAATTAATTAATTGGGGACGGAAGTGTATTAAAAAAAGTGATTTCAGGATTATTGATAAACCGCCTGATTCTATTATTGACACAGGTCTTTTTTTATACACAAGCTCTGATGTACTCCCGGCCATACTGTACCCGCCAATAAAATCTGCTATAACAAGAAGGGGCCGAACAGTAGCAGACAAAGCAATTCTCTGAAATTCTCCGCATAACAATATCAAACGGTCTACAGCAGTGATAAGATGTGTACCGCGTTTACTCTCGGCAACCGAGTGTATTTCGTCAAGAATCACAGTCTCAATTCCCGTCAGCATGAGCCTGTTATTTTTTGAAGTTAAAAGGATATTCAGACTTTCCGGGGTAATAATCAGTATCTCAGGAGGCTTGCGGAACATTGTTCTTCTATCACGCTGCGATGTATCTCCGCTGCGGGTTAACACATTTATTGACGGAAAAGGCGCTCCTTCTTTCTCAAAGAGATCTTTTAATTGATTTAACGGCCGTAAGAGATTTTTTTGTATGTCGTTATTCAGAGCCTTCATCGGAGAAATGTAGATAACTCTGGTTTGACCGCATGACCACTGCCCTGTTATAAACTGATTAATTGCCCACAGAAATGCGGTAAGCGTCTTGCCGCTTCCGGTTGGAGCTGTAGCAAGGATATGTTCTCCCGCAGCAATTTTACTCCATGCCTGTTTTTGAATATCTGTAGGAATTCCTATTTCATTTTTGAACCATGTTTGAATCAGTGGATGAAATAACTCAAGAACATTTTTCGACATTTTAAATTCCTTCTTCGTGTCCTTAGCGTCTTCGTGGTTAATTTTTTTACTCTCAAATTTTTTTACAACCACGAAGAGACTAAGAGCACAAAGTTTTTTATATTTTTTACCTTATGAAATTATAGTGATACAATCATACAACAATCTGCAATAAATAAGCAATGATTTCGTCTTAAGAAGTAGGTCAACTACATTTGGCCTATTACATATTTTTTCAGGGAAAGGAATATAAGGAAAATGAAGTTTAAGAATAGCTATTCTTAATTAACTATGAAAAAAAAGTGTCATCATATTAGATTATAATAAGGGTACCTCTATTAGCTTAATTTGAAGATACCCCTGTGGACAAACACCTGTTAAAAAAGAAGGAACTACGCAATGAATGCTAAAAATAAAAAAGCACTGGTTATATATTACTCCCTTGAAGGGAATACAGAGATAATTGCTAAAAAAATCGCGGAAACCATAAAAGCTGACATTTTATTTCTTAAGCCAAAAAAAGAAATGAAGAGCAAAGGCTTTATGAAATTCGTATGGGGCGGACGTCAGGTTATGTTAAAAAAAGAACCTGAGCTTCTTCCATTCGAAAAAAATCCGGAAGATTATGATATTCTGATAATAGGAACACCTGTCTGGATGGCTACCTTTACTCCGCCTCTACGCAGCTTTTTTAAATCGGTAAATCTAAATGGTAAAAAAGTATTGCTCTTTTGTACTCATGATGGAGGGCCCGGTAAAACAATAGAAAATATGTCAAAAATGCTCGGTGATGACGCAAACATCCTCAGTACTATGGAATTTAACAGGGTAGCCAGAGAAAAAGAAATTAACTTAAAAAAATGTGAAGAATGGATTAATTCAATAAAATTTTAATGAATATTAATTAGATACTTTATGGAAAAAACATCATATTTTTTGTAGATTATATTATTCTAATTATTATTAATATGTTTATCAGCAGAGGAGTCATCATGAAAAAAGCGATTGCATCAGCAAAAGGAAAACTGGTAGTATTTATCCCCGGAATGGGTTCTATAACCTCCACATTTCTGGCAGGAATCTTCAATATAAGAAAAGGTCTTTCAAAACCCTTTGGATCATTAACAGAAATGGGTCATATCAGACTTGGAAAGAGAACAGAGTCCAAACACCCAAAAATCAAGGATTTTGTGCCGCTAACATCAATAAATGATCTTGAATTCGCAGGCTGGGATATTTTTGACCATAATATGTATAAAGCCGCCATAGATGCCGGAGTTATCAGATCAGAACACATCGATCCTGTCAAAAGTGAACTTGAAGCCATCAAGCCGATGCCTGCAGTATTTGATTCCGAATATGTTAAAAATATCAGCGGACCAAATGTAAAAAAGGGCGTCAATAAAATGGATATGGCGCAGCAATTAATCGATGACATGAAAAAAGTAATGAAGGAAAAAGGCTCCGACCGCGCTGTAATGGTCTGGAATGCCTCAACCGAAGCTTACCATGCTCCAAGTGCTATTCATGAATCCCTTGAAGCATTTGAAAAAGCAATGAAAGACAATGATCCTGAAATTGCACCAAGCAGTATTTATGCTTATGCCGCCCTTACTCTGGGCATCCCATTCATAAACGGAGCTCCTAACTTTTCAGTTGATATAAAGGCAATTCAGGAACTTGCAAACAAGAATAAAGTACCAATAGCTGGCAAGGACTGGAAGACAGGCCAGACACTTATGAAAACCATCATAGGCCCCGGATTAAAAACAAGACTGCTCGGTTTAAACGGATGGTTTTCCACCAATATCCTCGGCAACAGGGACGGAGAAGTACTGGATGATCCAAGCAACTTTAAAACCAAGGAAGTATCCAAACTTTCGGTACTTGACTCAATGCTCGATGCAGAACAGTACCCGGAACTATATGGCGATTATTACCACAAGGTAAGGATCAACTATTACCCTCCACGAGGTGATGAAAAAGAAGCCTGGGACAATATAGATATTTTTGGATGGCTTGGAATGCCGATGCAGATAAAGATCAATTTTCTCTGCAGGGATTCAATCCTGGCTGCGCCTATTGTTCTCGACACTATTCAATTTATCGACCTCGCGCAGCGTGCCGGTTTTTATGGAACACAGGAATGGATGTCGTTTTATTTTAAGTCACCAATGGTAAAAGAAGGTTTAAAGCCGTACCACGATATTTTTATCCAAAAGACAAAACTGGAAAATACTCTCAGACACATGATGGGCGAAGAATTAATCACCCGTCTTGGAAATGAATACTACGAATAATTGATTTTGTTGTTCCAACCTAACCCTATCCCTTCCCTCGTTCGCTGCGCAGGGAAGGGCAACTCAAAAATCATGATGTACATCCAAAATCTGAAAAATTCTGTGTTCTATCAAATAGTTGGCTGATAATAGCTTTGAGAAAATGATCCGCGCAAACAAAGTATCATATAAGTGGTACACCCTCATTTTTTTGAAAAATGCACTGTTTGAGTAGCAAATGATTCTATAAGCAAATAAATTTACATCAACAGACATGCTTCTTTGGGTAATTAATTAACATGATTATGTAGTTAGCT
>JAGLSM010000160.1 GCA_023135745.1 Spirochaetota bacterium
GATAATAATAATGAACCTAATCTCTCTCTTAGCTTTTCTATTTTTAAAATCAAACAGGTATTTAATAACCTCAGGATTTCAGATAGAATTATTTTAAAGCTTTCTTTAATTTTATATTTCAGCTTAAGTTTTGATGAAATCAAATTTCTTTCATCTAATCTAAAAACAAATTCTTCAACTCTTCTTTCAAAAATTAATAATTTAAAGAATTCCCTCATCGAAACATCAAAATTAAAATATGAAAATAAGTCTTTTACGAACTTTCTTGAAATAATTCATATGGAAAGAAAAATGCTTCATCTTTTTAAACGTCAAAATGAGATCCAGACTGATCATAATTTTGACATTAAACTTGTTGATGATATTAATACAAATATAAAAAAATTAAAAAATAAAATTCAAAATCAACTGGATATAAAAAATTATTCTAAACTTATCATCAAAACTCCATTTTCAGATATAGCAAAAATTTTACACATTACAGAAAAAAAAGCTGAATTAAATCTTAATAAAGCAAAAAATATATTTTTTAATAAACTAACAATGGAAAAAAATAAACAGAGGATTCTATTTCCTAATCCTGATGAAATTTATCCTTGGCTTCGTTTTCTTGCTATTGAAGAAAAAATAGATATATACAACTATAATACTACTATTAAATGTCCTTCTAATAATGAACTGATACTCTACTTTGAAAAAGATCTTGCCAGACCAATTTATTTAAAAATTGAAAACCACATTAAATCATGTTCATCCTGTATCTCCAACATTCAATTTTTAAATACTTTTAAATATCAATCTCAAAATAAAATAAAATTTATTGAAATCAATAAGGATATAACTAAAAGATTTAAAAGAATGTTAGATCTTTTCCCTTTTAAAGAATCTTCTATTTATATAAAAAGCACTCTCGACGGCTTGTCTATTCTTAAAACTTTTATGACGATTGATAAATCTGATCAGAATATATCAGAAGAGAGACATAATTCTTTAAATTTTACATTTTTATTGAATAATGTTCAATTTGATCTTTTCCTTAGAAAATCAACTCAAAGGATCAACTTGAAAATTTCAGGTAAATATAAAAACTCTAAATCTTTTCATGCCACATATATCTTAAATTACGAAGATCAAAATGTAAAATCCAAAGACGCTAAAAACGGCACAGCGCTCTTTCAAAATTTAATTCCAGGCTTCTATCAACTTTCAATTATTCATCCGTCGAAAAAGAAAAGTCTTCAGTTGGAAAAAATAAATATTTTTATTATTTGAATAAATTTATAAATCACTAAGATACATTATTTCATGCAATGAATAAGAATCCCAGGATTCTTCTCCCTCAGGTTTACACAAAACCAGAATTCCGCAAATTTCATTTTTGTTGATAACCGGTACAAATACCATTTGATGTATTATAGCTTCAGGAATATCGTGTAATTTATTATGAATTGTTTTATTTTTTAAAGCATTATCTTTTATAAACAGTACTTTCTTTTTACTTAATACTAATTTAAAAATATTTTCAGTTTCAGAAATATTGAAATCATCTATAGAAAAAGACTCAAATCCTGAAGATTCTTTTATTTTATAGATGTTATCCTGATCTTTTGATAATAAAATGTACATTCTAATTTTTAATGAATTTTCAAGAAGAGGTTTCATTTTCTTCCAATACTGATCTATATTTATGGCACCGAATATTCCCTTTTGATCGTATAATTCAGAGTCAATTTTATCTTTATCAAATTCAGAAACATTTTTTATTAAAGTCTGAAGCTCCTGATCTTTATCTTTAACCTTATAATCTCCTTTAGTATTCTCATCACTGCTTTCTTCTGCAAATTCATCAGGAGCAATTATTTCATTATTTTTTGTATTTTTTTGTTCCGAAATTTGGTTTATAGTCCTGTCAGTTGCATCATGTTCTTTATAAATCGCCTCTGTTTCCTTTATTATTTTTTCCGCGCTAGCCGTATTTTCATTTATTGATAATGCAATATTGTCAATTTTATTTCTAAAATCCTGAAGAAGAAGAGTGTTTTTATCTGTTTTTAACTGTATTAAAAATAAAATAATAAAAGCCGTAAGAATTGCTAAATTAAGCAATAATATTATTCTGGCTACATTTGGCAAACCAATCTGATTCCTGTCCGCGCAATAAGCAAGTACAAATGGTATATCCTTTATCTTTGCTGGAACAATAACTATTGAATTATTATCCTCGTAATATGTATCTAGAGTTTTATAAAAGTGAAGAGCAATTTTTTTAACTTTATCCTCATCCCAAACTCTTCTTGGATAATTATAAAATATTACATCATTTATAAATCTCAAACTAAAATTCAATTCTTTTTCCCCCATAGACTTATAATCAGCAAGAAAAATATTCTTTTTAATATAGACAAGAATTGATCCTATTTGAAAACCTGCTTCTGAATTACATTTTACATACTTAATTGCAGATCCATCAGTAAATATTTTTAAACCTGTTTTATTTGATTTTAAATCATTTAAAACAGCTATTTCTTTTACTAAAAGAGGCTTACCCTCAAAGGCCGGATTTTTTGTATCAATTACTATTTTATTATTCAAACTTATAAGTCTCATACCTTCTGCAAATTTTAATCCGTTTACAGTACGATTAAAAACAAGACTACCACTTTCAAGAGATTCCCCCAGATCAAACTGCCTTAAAGATGTAACAATTACAGATTCAGTTGAAAGAGAATTTAATTTCTTATTAATATTTTCAAATTCACTCTTAACCTTATAAATTCTATCTTCAAGATTCCTGACAACATCATCACGGAGACTGTCTTTAAAAATAAAAATACCTCTCATAGCTGTTATATAGAAAAATATTAGGGTTATTAGTGGAATAAGCATCAACACTATAAAAGAAAAATATTTTTTCATTCTAGCCTACCTTGATAAATTGGAGAAATGAGCCTCTAAAAATAATTATATATCCAAAGACAGCTTTCTTTTCTACTAGTTTTAATTTTAGTTTTTGCATTTGCCAGGCAATATTTCCTCCATGACTTAAATATAAAAGATATTTACCCATGACTGAAAAAATATTATCTCTGGGGTTAGTCTGAGATGGTTTTATCATTCCTCTGGACATCAGCCATTTGGCAATTACATGTTTATATGCAAAAAATGCTCTATTAGGTCCAATAGAATTAAAAGATTCAGAAACAATATCTATTAACTGGAAACTCAGAGATCTATGTCCTGTTGTAAGAATATGTTTTATTAAATTATTATTTGGCAGCAGTAAAGTCCCTCTTTTTTTTATTGTAGCTATAGGAGTATCATTGTTAAACCTGGCAATCATTCCTTGAGCGTTTGGATTGCCGAGGTAAAGAGTCGCAAGTTTTTTCATTGTATCACCATGTCTTCTGTTATATTTGACAAAAAAGACAGAATTCCCTCCGGGAACATATACTTTAGATATGCGGCCGGTTTTGTGACCTTTTACAAAATAATATCTTTTGTGAGTATCCCCTCCGCGGATGGTAAGAAGAAGACTCTTATATTTAATCAATAATTCATCATATTTCTTTTTATACTCTGTGTAGAGCTTATAGTTCTCACTTGCGTCTTTTGATTGAGATAAATTCTGTAAGTCACCGCTTCCTGATTTTTCATATACGACCTGGTGTGTTATAGTTTTCCTATTATCCTGTTCATCAATTGCTGTTGCTTTTACAATATTAAATCCTGTATCAAGTTTAATTCTTCTTGCTTGGAAAGTTTTATTTTTATAATCTATTTCCGCCCTTACGTTCCCGGGTTCAATGATTATCTCTCTTAAATCCTTATCACTCCAGCTTCCTTTCACGGTGTAATACCGGCTTTTTGTATTTTCCGCGAGATCAGAATCAAACTTGATACTGGGAGAATCTGTATTGAAATTTATACTGATTGTTTGTATGTCCTTAGCACCTGTCTTATCAATTGCAATTAGTTTAAAAGCATTGAATCCGGGATTAAGCGTAATATTGGCGGAAAAGCTATAGTATCCCTGCCCATCTTTTTTTACTGTAATAGGATTTTTTCCCGGACTGTAATACAACTCATCAAGAGAATCTTCTTTAATTCTTCCCTTTATCGTGAAGTTCTTAGAAGAAGAAACTCCCTTTTTTATATTTTTTTGAATAATTATTACGGGCTTTTTATTATCAAAAATGATATTTTTATATTTTATTATAGTGTGCTTTCCAACATCTTCTATTTTTATCGATAGCTTATTTTTCCCGGGCATTAACTTGATCCTGTGGCTGAAAGAGCGTGTCTTTCTCTGAATATTTTCAGCTTTCTGCCATCTTCCCTGATTAGCCCTGATTAGAATATTCTTCAGATAAGATTCAATATAATTGCCGCGAATATAGACAAACTTATCTTTTACTGCAACCGGTAGATCGCTCACATTAAGAACCGGCTTGCTATTATCTATAACAAAAGGAAATACAGTCTCATTTACCTGACCTTTTTTATTAACTACTTTTAGATAAATATCATATACAAGGCCTTCTTTTAATCCCCGTATATCCCATTCAGCAATCTTTAAGTTTTCTACCCTCTTTTTACCAAGTGTATCAGACATATTTTTATAATAAATACCTTTTGAAGAAGGTTTTAATGTTTCAAAAATTGAAATCCTGTATGATATACTTACCGATCGAATTGGAGATCTGTCCCTGATTGTTGCAAAAATTGATGCCCGACCCGGTTTAGTATATCCGGTTTTGGAAGTTAGAACTGCTTGTGGAATACTTTTATCCAGGACTGTAACTCCGTTCCTGTCACTGCCCAGCCATATTCTGTTGCCATTAATTGCCATTGCTACAATTGTATTTTCAACAAGCTGATAATTCTTTTTGGTTATTGTTTTCCAAATTTCGCGTTTCTTATCAAATCTTGAAACACCGGAAAAAGTACCGGCCCATATCAGGTTCCCATCAGTCGCTACAGAAAATACAACATCATCAGCTACCCCGTCTTTAATTCTATAAACTTTAAATTTTTGGTTTTCCTTATCGAAGTAGTTTAATCCTCCACCATAGGTTCCACACCAAATTCCCTTCCCGTCACTTGCAATACAGGTAACCTGCTTAGCTGATAAACCCTGTTCAGCATCAAAGTTGAACCATAAGTCAGTATAACGGTCATAAACGGAAAGACCATCATCTGTAGCAGCCCAAACCTGGTCACCCTCAACTGATATCGCATATATCCTGTTTGCACCTAAACCGTCAAGAGGAGTATATGGTTTTTT
>JAGLSM010000161.1 GCA_023135745.1 Spirochaetota bacterium
TGGGTAAAATTGGAAAATTCTCCGACAAGGTATCGGAACTGCTGGAATACTTTCATGAAAACTTTGACGGCAGCGGCT
Organism: Spirochaetota bacterium; assembly: GCA_023135745.1. Taxonomy (GTDB): domain Bacteria; phylum Spirochaetota; class JAGLSM01; order JAGLSM01; family JAGLSM01; genus JAGLSM01. The sequence continues at coordinate 79 of JAGLSM010000161.1, forward strand.
ATCCAAACGGGATCAAAGGCAAAAAAATACCTGAATGGGCCAGAGTATGCCGAATAGCCGACACTTATGTTGCCTTAACAAGCCTCCGACCCTACAGAAAAGCCATGTCAAAAAACAAAGCAATAGAAGAATTGAAAAAAAACCGTGGAACATCCTTTGACCCGAATCTACTGAATATCTTCTTTGAGGTGATTGAGAATAAACCCCTTCCGGCATAAAAAATTCAAAAACTCCCTTTGTTCTTATTAACTTCCTTATGAGTACCATCAAATCAATTTACCCTTATAACCATATGCAAACAACCGAACTTTAAAATGATAAAATCAGAAACAGTAATGAATGATACTTCTTCAAGAACACTTGAACTCTACAGCTCAGCATACACCCTGTCTGATATGGAAATTTATATTTTCCCGGAACTTCTTTTCAGCCTGGTTCTCGCAAACATGATGTCTGAAAAATTATGGAAATGGAGAGATGATCCATGGTTTAAAGGGATTCTTGACATGCCTGTAAAACAAAGAATAAACAGAGTAAAGCAATACATAATGGATAATTACTCCTTTAATCTTGATCTTGATACATGGGGTCTTACAACAAAGGATAAGGAAATAGATCGTTTTAAAGATTTTGTTGATATTGAAAAACTTCAGAAATCAAACGCTTTATTCGGATATGAGGGTGATAAATACTACTTCTCGATAGATATAAGGCGGCATTTCGGCCTTGATAAATACAATTCCAATGTAATCCCTTATTGGAAAACAGAAACGATTGAATCCATGAACGCGTTTTCATTAAAACCGGATTGGAAAACCGGCGGAGGAGAATGTGTCTCGCTATCTACACTTTATGCCGCAGCTCTCTTTGTTGTAGCCGGAATCCCCCTGAAAAATATTTATCTCATGGCAACCCCTCTGCATTCACAAAACTATATTGATATAGATGATGGAGTGCTGACTAACAACAGAAGAATACTCACTAAAAAAATGTTTTATAACGGTACTGCTCTAACCGCTAAAGCCAGAAGAGCACTGGAAAACGAGAAAGTTACGATAATTTCAAACCGTGGACTTCACATACACTGCCTCTATGAAGAGGCAACACTTCCGCCTGATGTCTTTACCCATTTTAAAAGTAAAATTTCCGATTACCTGAAAACTCCATTTAATCCTGAAATTTTCGGCAATTTTATAAGAAGTCATCCGGATTTTAAAAACTCGCTAAGTTATCGTTATGTTAATAATGGGCGTGAATACTATATAGAATGTGAAAAAGCGATCGGTTATGAAGAAAATACAAAATTAAAAATCAGCGATAAATCACGGAAAAAACTTCTTTCCGCGATTGATCTTGACGAGTTTTATCCGGAAAAAATACCGGGAAGACTTGTTGTAAATGATCTTGAAACCTTTATAAGAAACAACAATATCAATATCGACACCCGGGAAGATCTGGATAAACTTCATAATGAATTTTGCGATGAATGCCATGAAACCTGTGAAATCACAAAAGCCCTTAAAACCTTTGTTCATGTTGAAGCAAAATTCCCTGATATATCATCAAAAATTTTTAAAGAAACTACCATTATTGACTTTGATCCCGCCATCAACCGCGAAGAAATGATAAAAGAGCTTAATACACTACGAGAAACATCTATAGTTGCTGACCTTGCCTTTCATGCTTACAGAAACCCTCAAAAAGACATGCGTCCTTTCTGGAAAGCAGCTCTTGAAAGAAACCCTGTATCAATCACGGAAAATGAAAATTCATCAATTCCTGAAATTTACAAAATAATTATAGATATGAGCAATGAGTCCATTTATCCGGAAAACCGTCTGGCAATGCCGGATGAAGTATGGAATTTTAAAACAGGTGACGGATTTGAAAAAGCCGCATTATTTCTTAATATTCTTCAATCAAAAACAACTCCTGATAATACTGGAATTGTGATAAATGGATCTGAAATCAGTATTAAAGATATAACAGAAAATAACACATATATTTTTAACACAAAAAAAGACATAAATCATATTGATTTTGTATAAAAAAAAGCCTAAAATGTCTGTATACAAACAAAATATTCTTATACTTTAAATAGAGATTATTTATTTAAAAAAATTAAATCTTTTGATGTTTTGTTACGATTTTATAATAGTATTACGGCAAAGATATTAAAGACGGTATAAATTATGGGAAAAGTACAGAGCAAAGCTGATAAAGAAATCTTGAGGATAAACAAGCTTCTCAAGATCACCGAGAAAATTACACACCTGAAAGATATTGAAGCACTATTGGACAGAATCCTTATCGAAGCTCGAAAATTTACATCAGCTGACGGCGGTACAATTTATCTTGTAGATAATAAAAAACTCAGATTCAGATACGTACAGAATGATTCACTCTTTAAAGCCGGAAGACACAGTAATAAACATCTCTATGTTGACCATAGTGTCCCTATAGATCAAAAATCAATTGTAGGTTACGTTTATAAAACAGGAAAGACGCTTATAATTGATGACGCTTATAACATTGACAAGTCAGTTCCATACACATGTAATCACAGATTTGATGAAACAGCATCATACAAAACAAAATCACTTCTTACCATACCTCTTCGGACAAGCCGCGGCAGAATAGTTGGAGTATTACAGCTTATAAATGCTCAGGACAAAAAAGGGAATATTGTAATCTTTTCTCCCAATGATATAATTTATGTTGAACACTTTGCCAATAACGCGGCAATTGCCGTGGAAAGGGCAAAGATGACCCGCGCAATGGTTCTGCGTATGATGAAGGTTGCCGAACTCCGTGATCCAAAGGAAACCGGACCTCACGTCAACAGGGTCGGTTCATACTCAATTGAAATATACCACCAATGGGCTCATAATAAAGGTCAGTCTGTTGACAAAATTAAACAATTCAAGGATAACTTCCGCATTGCCGCAATGATGCATGACATGGGCAAGGTTGCAATATCAGATACGATATTAAAAAAACCGGCTAAACTTACATCTAAAGAATACGAAATAATGAAAACACATGTAGTAATGGGAGCAAGACTGTTTAATGATCCTACATCTGACTGGGATGAAATGGCAGCAGAAATATCCCTGAATCACCATGAAAAATGGGACGGCACCGGATATCCGGGTAAAATTGATGATATTTTCAAGGAACCAATTGAATTCCATCCAGGTAAAAAAGGTGAAGAAATACCTATAACCGCGAGAATTGTCGCGTTATCTGATGTATACGACGCGTTAATTTCCAAGAGATCATACAAGGACGCGTGGGATGAAAAGCAGGTTCTGGACTATATTAAAGAACAATCCGGTCATCATTTTGATCCTGAGATAGTTGAAGTTTTTTTTGATATTTATGATGTTATAGCTGCGATCCGGGATACATATAAGGATTAGTCATTCCCAATTTCTGTTACAAGAGCGTCAAATAGAGTAATCATATCGAATGTTGTTTTTCTCAAACGTCCCGCAAGAATTTTTGCGATTGCCCTTATTATTGGCATTGCAATATGAGGAGATTTATCTCCAAGTTTTAAAAAGTCATTTTTATTAATTACAAGAAACTCGGAATCCTTGCTGGCAAAAACCGTAGCAGATCTTTTATCATCATCGATCATAGCCATCTCACCAAAGAATATATTATCCTTTGCGTCAAGTACCGCAACAGTATAGTCATCACCCGCCCTTGTTTTTTTATTTATTTTAACACTCCCCTGAATAACTATAAACATCTCAGAACCAATATCTCCCTCTTTTATAACAACTTTACCTTTTTTGAATTCCCTTATCTTGCAAATATTTATAAAGGCCCAAATATATTCTTCATTATCCTTAATCTCTTCAAAGATCGAGATTTTTTTAATCCTTGAAATTATAAATTTCACTACCTTATTATTACTATGCATTGCCTGTCTTCCTTTCGAGAAAGATGAGCCTTGAGTATTTCTGAATTACATAATCGTCATCAGGGATAAGTACAGGGTTATTTACCTCCATACCCTTTACCTCCTGAAGGTTGTTGACAAGCTTTGAAACATTGGCAGTCTTTTGCGCTTCCCGCAGGAAATCAACTTTCATCTTGTATGGAGATCCTGTATTTTCAAGAATTCCAAGTAAAATTCTGTTTTTTAGAGATTCATTAGCTGTTTTTAGTTTTAAAAACGGCTCATTTATATATTCATTTCCAATTTCTTCAGTAATTATACCTGATTGACCGGTTTTCTGATCTATGATTTGATAAAGAATATTGGAAATACCTTTAACTGATGATGATTTGGCAATAATTTTTCTGTTAAAATTACGGCTGAAAATTATCTCATCACACATAGCTTCCTTAATGTAATTTTCAAATTTCCTGTCAAGAAGCTCTGCACATATATAAACATTCTTGGCAAATCCTCTTACTGTAAGAACAGTCATAACGGTTCTTGAGTCTACCTCTGATGCTGAATTGCTTTCCAGGCGGTCAGCAAGAATAATAACTTTTTTTGCTTCTTTAATATTAATTCTGCCCAAAGTGGCTTCAGAAAAATATTCGCCGCGCACATACATAAGAGAAGAAAGCCTTTTGTCCTTTTTTAGAAGCTCTATTTTTTCCGGCTCAATATTTGATACAATCACAATGTCGGAAGAATCAATATCAGGATTCAGATTCAGTATGTCAGTCAAAAATTCATTCATCTGCATTTTCCATCCGCAGATAACTATATGGTCCTTTAAATTACGGTATTCCATTAAACCGCTCCTTGCCTTATTACTTCTATCCACAAAAATAGACGCCAGTGTTCCTGAAAGAAAACTCATGACACCTATGCCGACAACAATTGTTACAATAGTTACAAGCCTGCCGCCGATTGTCATCGGTACCTTATCACCGTAACCGGTGGTACTTACTGTAATAACAGCCCACCATATACCGTCAACCAGATTTGTAAACTGCTTGTTTGAACTAGCTTCAAAATACAGTGTCGCCAGCCCTGCTATAAAAAAGTAAAATATAAAAAAAACAACAGGCAGGCCGAACCTGGAATCCATAAACTGCTGCCTGGATTTTCGGAAATTCTTTCTCATACCTTTATTCTCGATAGTATTACGAAAAACCTTTACGGGGTATTGACTGATTTGGGTTTTTAGGGGAGATAGGAACGAGGATTTCGGTTGAGTAGACTGAGAACTC
>JAGLSM010000162.1 GCA_023135745.1 Spirochaetota bacterium
TATCTAAGCATGGATTATTATTATAACCGTCTCGGAGCATCGGATGAGTCAGCTTATGATTTTTCCGGGAACAGGGACTCATATTTTCCGGCAAGAAACTATTTGTATATCAATCTTACTTACAAAGTAGATCAGTTTTTTTCAATACAGGTAAACAGTTTTATTAATCTTGATGATTCAAGTTCTATTTTAATGCCGGGTTTTGATTATCTGGTATCAAACGGATTCACTATTTCTTTTCAGGCTTCAATATTAACGGGAAGCGGAGCAGAAGAATTCTCTATAGACAGGTATGGGGATTTTTCCTTTATTTTTCGTGCTGAATTAAAACTATAATTTATTTAGGAGGCATTATGCTTTTAAATGTAAATGGAATCAATAAAACCTATCATTCAGGAGATGTCGATTTTCAGGCGCTTTACGACATTAATCTTGATATTGAAAAAGGGGAATTCACGGCCCTTTGCGGTCCTTCGGGTTCAGGAAAAACTACTCTTTTGAATATTATTGGATGCCTTGATTCGGCTGACAGCGGAGAGCTGGTCCTCGATGGAATTAGTCTCACAGATAAGACAAGTGATGAACTTGCTGATCTTAGAAGGGATTATTTTGGATTCATTTTTCAAACATACAATCTGATTCCTGTTTTGACCGTATATGAGAATGTTGAACTTCCTTTAAAACTTTTAAAAAAACACAGCCCAGACGAAACTTCAACGATGGTATTTGAGACACTTAAAAAAGTAGGATTGGAAGGCCTGGACAAGAGGCGTCCTCTTGAACTTTCGGGCGGGCAGCAGCAGAGAGTGTCTATTGCCAGAGCTCTTGTAAAAAATCCTAAAATGGTTCTTGCCGATGAGCCTACAGCTAATCTGGATACAAAAACAGGAGAGACGATAGTTGATCTAATGAAGGACATGAACGAGAAGGAAGGCGTCACCTTTGTATTTTCCACGCATGACTCGTTGATAATGGATCATGCTAAAAAAACAATCAATCTTAGAGATGGAAAAATTGCCAATTAGGAGGCTTGTATGAATAACAACTTATTACTTGCTGTCCGTAATCTGCTGAGATACAAACGCAGAACAATTTTAACCTTTCTCGTTTTGTCCTTTGGTGTTGCTATGTATGTTTTTCAAATATCCTTTTTAAAAGGATTCACGGATAAATCTTTAGAAAATATGATAAATTTTGAAACAGGTCACGCGAAGATAAGAAGTCTGACCTATGATGATAATGAACCTTACGCGGTCAAAAATATTATAACAAATTCATCTGTAATCAAGTCTGTTTTAAAAAAGAAAAAATATGTAAAAGGTTATACTGAAAGGTTAATGTTCATTGGTGAACTTGATAATAGTACGGATTCTGTTCCTTGCATTGCTGTCGGGATAGACATCAAAACCGACAAAAATGTTTTTTCCCTAACACAATTCATTTCAAAAGGATCTATTAAAACCAATGGGGCGGTAATTGGTTATAAACTTGCGGAAGACCTCAAGGTTGGGGTAGGTGATTCGCTGTACCTTACATTCAGAACTGAGGCGGGAATGATTGACTCGGTGAGTCTGGAAATAACCGGGCTTATAAACTCAAGCGATCCAAAGGCAAACACTTCAAACATTTATATGAATATAGATATTGCCCGTAAGATTTTAAGAACAAATGGAGTTACTGACATTGCCTTCAAGGTGGCCGATTACATGGAAATTGATTCCTATATAATGGCTTTAAAAAAGTCATTGGCAGGTTACTCATTCTGGAGCTGGAAAAAACTGGGTGATCATATGTTAGCCCTCAGTAAATCCAAATCAATGGGAAATTACTTTTTTGTGATTTTTCTTACCATCATTGCTGTAGTAGGAGTCATTAATACAATGCTGATGTCGGTATTTGAAAAGAAAAAGGAAATCGGAACCCTCAAGGCTCTTGGAATGAGAGACAAAGATATTAAGAGAATCTTTCTAATAGAAGGAAGTCTTATCGGAGGACTCGGCAGTCTCATTGGGATTATAGCAGGAAGTCTCATAACATGGTATTTTGTTGAAAACGGATTGGACCTGGTGTCGATGATGGGAGATATTGGTAAAAATGTCGGATTTAGAGTTATGGGTGTGGTAAAAGCCAGATGGAGTCCTTCTTCAATAGTAATGGCTTTTGTTATGAGTATTCTTGTAACGACTCTCGCCAGTTTTTATCCGGCAAAAAAAGCCGTTAAACTCGACGCGTCCGAGTGTTTAAGGACAATCCAATAGGAGGTAGATTATGCTTTTTAAATTTGCTCTTAGAAATGTATTAAGAAATAAAAAGAGATCCATACTCACCGCTATTTCCATTCTTGTCGCGGCTTTTATAATTACTATAACCGAAGGATGGGCAAACGGTGCAATTGGTTCATACATAAACAATTTCGTAGTATACCAGACATCCCATGTCAGAGTTATGACTGATGAATACCATAGACGTGAAAGATTCATTCCTGTAGATGAAGTCATATACAACAGCAGCAGGCTCATAAAAAAAATAAAAAAAATAAAAGGAGTCTCTTCGGTCAAAGAAAGGATACGATTCGGCATCATGCTTGGAAATGGAGAAAAAACCGAGCATGCCCTTGGGATGGGGATTGACCTCAACAACAATAGATTCAAGCTCAATAAAAAAATACTCAAGCAAAAGGTAAAAAAATTATCCGAAGACGGAATCTATATAGGCAGATCATTGGCCCGCCGAATCGGAGTAAAGGTTGGAGACAAACTTCTTCTTGCCGCAAAGACTTCAAGAGGGGGACTCAACGGAATTAAGCTGAAGGTTGCCGGTATCTTTTCAATGGGTGTTATGGTCATGGATAAAAAAGTCTTTTTTATCAGTCTAAAAAATGCCAGAAGGCTGCTGAAATTAAAAAACAAGGCAACTGAAATTTATGTATTTGCAGATCATCACAGTATGTCTGATGAAATTAAAAAGAAGATATCAGGCATTCTTTCTTCCGGAGTTATTGCCCTTACATTCAAGGAACAGATAAAGAATTTTTACGACTATCTGGTCCTGATTCAGAAAATCATAGTTTTTGTCGAAGCCATTATTTTATTCCTTGCCTCGTTCATTGTGATTAACACAATGATGATGGCCATCTTTGAGAGGCTCCGTGAAATTGGAACATTGAAAGCAATGGGTATGACCGACCGGCAGCTGTTTTTTAACTTTACCCTTGAGGGTGGAATCATTGGGGCTGCAGGCGGGATAATAGGAGTTATACTCGCGGGAATTCTACTTGTTATATTATCAAAGACAGGAATTGATTTTAGCGATGCAGTCAAGGATATAGATTTTCCTATTGAGTATGTCATACATCCTTCAGCAAGCTTCATGACTTTTGTTGTTACGTTTTTGATGTCCATTTTGATTCCTGCTTTTGCGGCAATGATCCCGGCAAGATACGCGAAGAAACTGATGCCGTCTGAGGCGTTGCGGAAGATTTAGGGGGTAGGATAGGAACGCGGATTTTGCGGATGCGGCGGATTTACACGGATTTTTTTTAATTTAATGTCCCTTTTTTAGACTTGATGCGTATAAAGTAGCATGGATATTAATAATTAAGGGGTTTTACAATGAAAAATAATTTCATGAAAGTATTTTTTCTAATTTGTATATTATTTTCTATTTTACAATGTGGAGAAGCTGAGATAGTAACATTAAAAATTGATCATTATCTTGATACTGCTGTGGGTAATGGTCAACTTTTGACATACCGGGTACAAAATAATGTAAATAATACATGGTCAAGTTGGGGAAAATTTTATCTAGGAATTCAAAATTTCAATTATGAGTGGGGGCATGTTTATACTTTAAAAGCAAAAAAGGAACAAGTTGATGAGCCTCTTCAGGATGCTTCTTCTGTTGAATACACATTAGAACAAATAATTTCCGATGAAAAAGTGGCTTCTAATTTAGTATTTCCCATTAATTTAAAATTCTATGGAATGAATTATATAACCACTAATATTCCTTTCGAATATTATCTTTTATATAGACGTAAAATAGATATAACTAATTCTGTTTTGTTTAATCAATTTACAAATCTTATTTACACTTCTGATAATGTTGTTGGTTTTTTCACTCATTCTTTTTCCAGCAATTCAATTATTCTACAATCGTTGAGTAATTATTGATTTTTATAGTTTATATAAGTCTATTTTAGGAGTAAATGCTATGTATAAGTTTTATTTTATATTTTTCTTATTAATTTGTGTTTTTTCTATATTTTCTTTTTTTGTTGAACCATTTAACTTTCTTGATGTAGTAAGTATTCCATTTATGATAATGTCTTTGATAGGCTTATTTGGGTATACGTATAAAAGACAATTCATAAATAAAAAGTTCTGGAAAATTTATTTTTTCATTTTGATAGCATTTGATATTTCATATTTTATTGCTTCGTTTTTATTGAAATCTAAAATTCATTCTGATTTAAATTCTCCTACAGCTATATTCTTCATACTTTTAATTTCACTCCCGCTATATATCGCAATTTTTAGATATTATCGCAACTTTGAAAAAATATCAGATCAGGAAAATGTGTCTTTAAAAAAATCATTAAAAATTTTAATCGTAATTACCACTATTTTGGGCGGATTTATACTTCTAGGCGTCTTAGTTAACTATTATTACAATAATAAATTAACATATGTGAAATCTCTATATAAAAAAGGACTCTTTATTGAATCTTATAATAAGGCCCAGGAATTTATTAATGATACTTCTGTGGAAATGGGGCAGTATACATTAATTTCTGACGCACTTTACCTTCAAGGGAAAATACTAGTTTCTAAAAATAAACAAGATTTAGCTTTTAAAAAATTTCAAAAAATATGGACATATAATTCAAATTTTGATGCTTTATCAACGAATAATATAGTTAATGATCTTTTAAGGAAGAGCAGATCTAATTATTTTAAGAAAATGAAATAGGTACAATCCTTTTAGGAGTTTTTATGTTTAAAATTATTTTTATTTCCTTATTTATTTTCTCTTGTGCATCGCCGCTTTATAGAAATAAAAATCTAAATAATTTTAATAATTTCTTTCTCAACCCTGGTCCTATTTATAATTATAAATCTTATTTAAAATGTAGTGTCGGTGTTGGGCTTTCATCTGAAAAAACTAAAAAGGTTTATTCAATTTATCATGGCAAAGTTTATCGCTTAAGTAATGATCCTAATAATATATCTAATTTTGGGAAATTTGTAGAAGTGCTGCAATCCGGCACCACACCTGA
>JAGLSM010000163.1 GCA_023135745.1 Spirochaetota bacterium
ACTTGTACTGAGCAAAGTCGAAGTACTTGTACTGAGCAAAGTCGAAGTATTAAAGGTTAATTTAATATGTCTAAAAAAAAATCTCTATACATAATACCTATCCTTCTCATTATCGCGGCAGCTGCTTTCTTTTTTATGGACGGATTTCTAAAATCCAAACAAGCCGAAAATCAACAGGAAATAAGAGTTTCATTTGTCTTTGGAAAAGTCTTTATTACAAGTCCCGGAAATGAAAAAGCCACTGCTATAACAGGAATGCGTCTTAACCGTTCCATGAATATAATAACTATGGGCAATAATTCACGCTGTGACATTCAATCAGACTCAGGAAATCTGATAAGAATAAAAGGCAATTCACAAATAAGTCTCGATGAAATTTTTAAAAGTAAACACCTTAAAACCGAAAAAACCCTTATCACACTTATAAAAGGTAAAATACTGGTGAAAATCCAACCCCTCCTGAAAAAAGGCAAGTTTTCCATAAAAACACAAACTGCTGTGGTAGGCGTCAGGGGGACAGAGTTCACAGTTTCTTATTCAGAGAAAAAAGGAGCAGCGGTTGCCGTTAAAAAAGGAAAGGTAGTTTTAAAAAGAAGAATAAAACTTAAACTTAAAAAAGAACTAAAACCCATTGAAAAAGAGATAAATGACACAACCGAAAATGAAAGTACCGTCTATATCACCAAGGGTCAAAAAATAAGAGTCACAAAACAGGATAATAACAAACTAAAAGACAAACTTGTAAAACTCTTCAATAAAGAAATAACGAAGGATGATATAAAAAATATCCGCCAGAAAAGACGCCGCTTAAATATCAGAAAAAGACTCAGGCGTATGATAAAACGAAGACGCCTAAGGTATAAACCATTTGTAAAAAAGGTTACTCGTTTTGACCGTGACATTATTGAAGATTTTAAAGGTTTTAGACATCTTATCAGAAGAAAAATAAAAAAAAGAAGACTTCGTCTTTTAAAAAGACTGAGAAAGAGACGGTTAAAACGCCTTAAAAGAAAATACCAAAAACGGATAAAAATACAGAAAAAGAAGAAACATCTTGATGATGATACAGATAAAGACACTGATGACGATTACGAGGAAGATAAACCAAAATACGGTACTTTAAAAGTCAGGCTTGCAAATGCCAGACGAGCAGTTGCCTCAATAATCATTAGAGGGCGTTTAAGGAAACGAATCCTTCTAAGACGCGGAAGATCAGTTACCAGACGGTTTAAATCAGGAACACGTTTCACAATTACGGTGAGGGCACTTGGTTATAGACCTTACAGCAGCTTAATAATAATAAGAAGCGGTAAAACAATATATAGAAACATTCGTCTAAGAAGAAAAAGTAGAAGACGGCTAAAACCATTCAGACGCAAAAGACGTGACAGAGAAGAAGATTAAGATACCTGCTGTTTAAACTTTTTATAGAAGGATTAAACAGCTCTATCAATAAAAAAAGGAGTATTTAATGAAAAAAAAATTTATACTAACACTGATTATGCTGATTTTATTCAGCAGTGTAGCACTCTCTTATAGTGCAAAGACTGTGTTAATAACCTCTATCCCAACCTCAGTTAAAGAGTTCATCAAACTTCGTAATGAAATTTCTACAACAAGAGGAGGCGGAGGCGCCTTGTTTGTTGTGGCCATGCTTATATACACAAAAAATCATGAACTTGGTATGAAATGTTTTACTCTCGCCCTGGACAGGTCAAGGCTAAGCCAAAGTAAGGCTGTCTATAAAGGTTTTTCTCCCGGCAGCAGTTTCCGTTATTACATAAAAAGACTTAACCGTAAACCATATATCCCATACGCATATATTCAGGGAACTTCTTACAAAAACGGATATAAGCTCCCCGCGGCGCCATACAAAATCAAGTATATTCAGCACAAGTATCAGAAAAAGAAAGTCTTGATTTTCACAACAAGCGGAAACATGCCAAGACCCATCAGTCTTAGAAAAAATAACCGTGGATATTACAAAACTTATGGAGCTTCCTCATTGTTTTTAGGTTTGAGCAAAAATCCTCAAAAGAAAATGCAGGATGATGATCTATAATATCAATTAAATCAGCAATATTATAACTTCGGTAAAACGGCTTCTTAAACCCATTCTCAGAAGCCTTTTGCCGGAGTTTTCCTTTTTATAAATGTAATAAACAAAAAATAATGGTGACGCATAGGCTATAATAGCAATGTCATATTCTAATAGAATCACAAAAAACTATATAAGAAAAAAATGAGGTTTCTAAAATGAATAAAAAAAACATCACACTTTCAATTCTTTTTATCCTTGTGATTGCCCTAACCTCCTGCGGTACAAAATCAGATGCCGTATCTATCATAGGAACATGGGGAGGAACGGAACTCCGTAACTTCAAGAAAGTATGTGCCTCTGCAGGAGTAAAAATAAAATTCGAAACAACCAGAGACCTCAACTCCCTGCTTGAAACAAGACTCAGATCAGAAAATGTCCCGGACATAGCGATACTCCCGAATCCGGCAAAACTATTATCCCTGGCAAAAAGAGGACACCTCCGACCCCTCTCATTTCTCAGCAAAAAGAAACTTACAAGAGACTATAACTCTCACTGGCTGAAAATGGGAAGCTACGCCGGCAAACTCTATGGACTATTTTACAAAGCGGCAAACAAATCCATCATCTGGTATAATCCGCAAGAATTTAAAAAACATGGATGGAAAATCCCAAAGACATGGTCTAAGCTAATGGCTCTTTCAAAAAAGATGCTCGCAGCAGGAAAAACACCTTGGTCGATAGGTGCCGATATAGGATGGCCATTAAGCGACTGGATAGAAAACATCATGGCAAGAACTTCCGGAGAAAAAAATTACAAAAAATGGATAGAACATGAAATACCCTGGACAAGTCCTGACGTAAAAAAGGCATTTGTAACATGGGGAGAAATCGTTTCAAAAAAAGATTTCCTCTACGGTGGAAGAGACGGAACACTTGCTTCTTCCTTTCAAAATGCAGCCTTTGCTGTTTTTAGAAAAGATCCTAAAGCATATCTATATTATGAGGGAGACTTCATCTCCGGAATTATTACTCAGGAACTAAAACATGTAAAATTGGGGAAAAACATCGACTTCTTTCCCTTTCCTCCAATTGATCCAAAACACGGCAATCCGATCATAGTCGGCGCAGATGCCCTCGCCGCATTTAAACTCACAAAAAACGTAAAAAAACTCATCACTTATTTAGCCTCAAAAAAAGCCCACGAACAATGGGTTAAACTGGGAGGTTTCATATCCCATAACCGTAATGTTTCTCTGAAAAACTACCCCGATTATGTCAGCAGAAAGTCCGCAAAAATGATAAGCTCGGCAAAAGTTATTTTGTTTGATGCGTCTGATCTAATGCACCCTGCGGTAGGAAATAAGGGAGGATTCTGGGACGCGTGCAAGAGGTATATTCAATCCCCGGATAAACTTGATGAGATTTTAAAAGATATGGAAAGGCTTGCAGTAAAGCATTATTGAGATTTAGAAAATATCCTTTTGGTATCCATCCAGGTAAACATGTAGAAGTTACCTGGATTTAACTACTGTAATTATTATCTTACCTTTAGACTGCCCTTCTATGAGCAAACGAAAACCTTCAGCAGCATCTTTTAAATCAAACTTGTGTTTAATAGATGGTTTTATAATACCATTCTTCACAAGAGTAACTATATCATCTAAATACTTACTGGTTTTGACGAACAGCATACCCATCTTTTTTTTACTAAACAGGGAAAGAATGGGTCCAAATATTAATGTTTTAAAAATGCGCGACAGCTTTCCACCCACAATAAAATATTTCCCCCCGGGGTTCAAGGCACTTTTATATTGTAAAAGCGGATGGGCGGCGACCAGATCTAAAATGAGGTCGTATCGTTCTTTAGTTTTAGTGCAATCAACTTGAGTGTAGTCAATCACATGGTCAGCACCCAACGATTTCATTAAGTCAAGTTTTGATCCGTTGTCCACTCCGGTGACTTCCGCTCCATAATGTTTAGCAAGTTGTATGGCAAAACTCCCTGATCCGCCACCGGCTCCGATTATTAAAACCTTTTGTCCCTGCTTGACCCGGCCTTTAGTATTTATGCCTTGAAAAGCCACATCTGCTGCCTGAAGAATTGTGGAGGCGATTTCAAAGCTCATACCGACGAGCTTTTTATGGATGCGTTTTTCCGGAGCGCATACATATTCTGCCAATCCTCCACAGATCATTAACAGATCTACAACAACCTTGTCGCCAACCTGGAACTTGGAGACCTTTTTACCAACCGCTTCTACTATCCCGCTTATATCTGAACCCAGAATATGTATGGCAGGTTTAAAAGGACCGAAGATTCGGATGTACCCGGGATGTCCTGTTAGGTTTTCCATATCAGAAGAATTAAGAGAGACAGAGTGGACTTTGATCAGGACTTCATTTTTTTTGGGTGCGGGTTTTTCCACATCTTTGTATTCTAAAACTTCGTGGTTCCCATATTTGGTATTAACTAATGCTTTCATGGCGGGTTTCCTGAAATTTTTCATATTTTCAATTTATACCAAAACAAGTTTAATGTAAATCATTTTTGCTCTACTTTATCCAGCCTTTGAAAAAGCACGGCATTGTTCGTAATAAACTTTCGCAAAGCAACAAAAGCACGCATGATTTTTATATTAATTTCAATAGCCTTATTACTTGTTAAAACACCCGAAAGTCCTGCTACACCTTGCTCTGTAAAAACAAAGGGAGTTGTCCCGCCAAAGCACCTTTTTGATGGTATCACAAATTGTGATACCATCAAGTCCATCTCCAAATCAGTAAGCTCAAACATGAAATCCTCGAGAAATCTTTTTATATTCCGTTTAACTGCCTGTTTAAGTACTCTAGTTTCTATACCGTAAATTTTTGCCAAATCTTTGTCTATCATAACCTGTAAACCACGAATAGTATAAATTCTATCCTATGCTGTCTGTTTTAATTACGGTTTTATCTTTATACATAGAAAACCCTCCTATGCATTATAGATAAACAAAGAGATGTTTTAGTTCCCAATAATACTGAATAGTTAAAAAAAAGTGAGCCTTCAATGCTTCATCAGAAGTCCTAGCAGCTATAAATGGAATTGCGTTAATGAAAAAAGTACGATGCCCTTGAACCTCTACATCCTTCCCTCGCAGGGACAAACAGAACTATAGGATTTTTGTTTCTCACAAAGAAAGTTTTAGTTTAGTCA
>JAGLSM010000164.1 GCA_023135745.1 Spirochaetota bacterium
ATATTAAAATGTTTTCCTTCTTCTTTTTCCGTTATGTTTAGAACCCCGATTGATTTTTCATTGGTCTGCATTAATACAGAAATAAATGATTTGGTTTTATAACGCTGGCTTTTGTTTTTACCAAATCTGGGGTCTTTTTCTATGTTTTCTGTAAATATGGATTTTTTGCTTTGGAAGACTTTTGATGAGATTTCATCATTGAATTTAACTTCGACTTTTTTCAGGATATTTTTATCAATTCCTATCGCGGCATGAATTTTTAATTTATGCTCATCTTTGTTATATAGCATAATCGAACATTTCTTGCAATTCATTACTCTGGCGACTATTTTAAGGTCATGGTTAAGAATATTGGAAGTATCTTCATTTGATATTGCCAGCTGGCTTATTTCATAAAGAGCGGAGAGTTCATCAGCCCTCATCTTGATTTTATCGTAAAGTTTACGGTTGGTAAGAGAAATAGCAGCCTGTTCAGTCATTGCCATTAAAAGAAGCATATCGTCATCGTTGAATGAATCCCTGTCTATTGAATTAATTGCTTCAAGAACTCCGATTATTTTACCTTCGGTTTTCATAGGAACACAAATGATGTTTTTTGTTGTTGTCTGGGTTTTTATGTCTGCTTCCTTGAAAACTCTCGGATCATCCTGTGCATTATTGATCATCATGGCTTCACCGGTTTGGGCAACCAATCCTGCAATACCCTTACCCATCGGAATTTCAATTTTTTTAAGAATTGAGCTTTTATCTCCTTTTGTGACGTTGAAAGTCAGTACATTTTTTTCCTCATTTACCAGCATCAAGGAGCTGCCTTCAGTGTTCAGCAGGAATTTTGTGCTGTCCATAATCAGATCAAGCAGGGTGTCAAGTTCCATTAATGAGTTTATCTTTTTATTAATACTCATTAGTGAATATAGCTTAAAAGCGGAAAGCTGGTCATAGATATCGTTATTTTCGGGATCGCCGGGCACTGTTTTTCCTTAAACTGATTGACTTTGTTTTTTAAATATATATTATTTTATCGGAATGATTTGATTTTTGCAAGATCATTATTCTGCAAAATTTATATATTATTTTTATCTATTAATAGTCAGCATGGATGATAATTGCATGTTTATAATAATTACTGTTTTAATTGGCAAAATTCTCATTTTTCTGTCCAGAAAACTCCATATAGGCGGGGGTTCGACATTTCCCGGAAGAGTGGCTATTAAACTTTATCCTCAACTTATTAAACGCCTTTCAAGGCAGTTTTCATCCGGATGTGTGATTGTGACAGCTACTAACGGAAAGACAACAACAACCAGAATGATAGCCTCAGGATTGAAACATGCGGGAAAGAGTCTGGTATATAATATATCCGGCGCGAATATGCGAAGCGGTATCGCGACATCCTTGATTGAATCGGCAACGCTTTTGGGCAGGATGAATTACGATATCGGCCTATTTGAGGTTGATGAGGGCGTTTTTCCATCATTGGTGAAGGATCTTAATCCCAGGATTGTACTTATTGGTAATTTTTTCAGGGATCAGCTGGACCGTTACGGTGAGGTTGCGATACTTGCTTCAAAAATTAAAAATGCTCTTGATACCCTTAAAGATAAACCGCATCTTATATTAAATGCTGATGATCCCATGGTAGCTCATATAGGTGAACATGGGGATTTCCAAAAAACTTATTTTGGGATTGATGATAAAAAACTTGATATAAAGGGGCAAACCACAGAATCGGATATTAACTACTGTGTTGTTTGTAATTCTTTTCTTGAATACAGGGTAAAGTATATAGGGCATTTGGGCGATTTTTATTGTCCAAAATGTTCTTTTTGCCGTCCGTCAACTGATTTTACCGCTAAATCTATTAAAAATGAGGGATTTGACGGACAGAAATTTGATCTTCAGATTTCAAAGCATAAGAGAATTTTATTTAATCTTGGAATTCCCGGCGAACATTCTGTTTACAATACACTTGCCGCGGTATCCTTACTTCATAAGCTTGATATTCATCCTGAAACTTTAACAGGTCTTTTTGCCGAATTCAGACCTCCTTATGGACGGTATGAAAAATTTATTATTGATAAGAAATCAGTATATATGATTCTTATTAAAAACCCGGCAGGAGCTAATGTGATTTTAAGAACAATATCGCGTCTTAAACATAAAGGCAGTTTTCTATTTATGCTCAATGACCTTCCAGCAGACGGCAGGGACGTGTCCTGGATTTTTGACGCACATTTTGAATTAATAAATAATCTAAAGTCAGCGGTTGCCGGTGGAAGAAGAGCTGAGGATATGGCTCTAAGACTTGTCTATGCGGGAGTCAAAAAAAATAAAATTTCAATTGAGCATGATTACGGGAAGGCTCTTGATAAGGCAATAAATAGTGTAAATCCCGGAGGCAAACTATTTTTGCTGCCTACCTATACAGCTATGCACAGCGTCAGAGCTGAGCTTGCCAAGAGAACTTCAGTATCAGAGTTTTGGAAGGATTGATGAAAAAAATTATATTAAACATAGGATATCTGTATCCCACATTGATGAATCTCTACGGAGACAGGGGTAATGTAACCGCACTAAGTTACAGAGCATCCCTGAGAGGCATTGAAACCAATGTTATTCCGCTTCGCCCGGGTGATAAAATTCCCAAAAAAAAGATTCATGTTTTTTTTATGGGGGGCGGGCAGGATAAGGAACAGACCCTCATTTATAAGGATTTTATAAATTTAAAGGGTCAAATACTCAAAGATGAGATTGAATCGGGGACCGCGTTTCTTGCTGTTTGCGGAGGTTATCAACTCTTAGGGCATTCCTATGAGGTTTTTAACGGTGAAAAAATAAAGGGTATCGGCGCTCTTGATGTATATACTGAAGCTGGAAAAAACAGATCAATCGGCAATATACTTATTGATGCTGATTTATACGGGAAAAAATTTGAAGTCATAGGTTTTGAAAACCATGGAGGACGAACATTTCTTGGTAAAACAGTTAAACCGCTCGGCAAAGTTATAATCGGCGGAGGTAATAATGCCTCTGATGGTACCGAAGGTGCTGTATATAAAAATACGATAGCTACATATCTTCATGGACCCATACTTCCTAAAAACCCGTTGTTAACCGATTTTCTGATTGAAAGAGGCTTGTCTAATTATAATAAGGGTTTTACACTTGATTCTGTTAAAATTCTTAAAAATGAGAAAAATACAGCAAAAAAACCAGTTGTTTCTTCACCTGTTTCTTCAATAGAGGAAATAGCTTTTTCTTCTGTTAGAGAAATTATTATCTCTGAAAAGAATAAAAAAAGGGAATTATTTAAAAGGAATTAAACTTGGTCTGTCTTCATAATCTTTTTTACAAGTGTTATAAGTTCATTGAGCTGGAATGGTTTTGAAAGGCAGTAGTAGTGGTCCATGTTTTCAAAATCCTCTTTAAGATGATCCGTAATTGCCTGGCCTGATATAATGATGATAGTTCCCTGATCGGGAATCTCTCTAATTTTTTTTGCGGCTTCAATACCGCCTATTCCTTTCATCAGGTAATCAATAAATATGATGTCGAATTTATTTTTTTTACATAATTTCAGACCTTCTTCCCCGGATGATACAGTTATTGTTTTTATATCGTAATTGGAAAGAGCATCAGAAAGAAAAGTCCGGTATACTTTCTCATCATCTATTATCAGGGCTGATGCTGAAATATGGACAGTTTTATTTTGCTCGTCTTCACGCTCCTTTTCAGGGGACTGGTTTTTCTTCGAATAAACAGGAAGTTTTATCAGAAAACTTGTTCCTTCTTCTGATGATTTAGTGAGTTCGATGCTCCCGTTGTGTGAATTGACTATACCGTAAACTATAGATAATCCTAAGCCGCTTCCTATGGATTCTCCGCCTGCAAAAGCACCTTTTGTTGTAAAAAACGGATCAAATATTCTTTCATGATACTCTTCAGGAATTCCCTGACCTGTATCTGATAGAAGCATCTCTACCTGGTTATCGTATTTCCTTGTTTCAAGAATAATTTGTCTTGAAGATGTTAGTTCTTTATCCGCGATTGAATGTATTGAATTCTGAAGGAGGTTTGTTACAACCTGGAGGAGTTTATTATATTCAACCTTAACTTCCAGGGTTTGATCTGCGTTATTAATAATTTCAATATTGTGTTTTTCTATTAATTCAGATGCAAGCATCAGACTGTGACTAATGCAGCTGGACAGATCCGCGGTTGCATCCGGATTTATTTTATTGGATGAAAAAAGCATAATGTTCTCGGTTAATTCCCTGGCCCGGAAACAGCTGCTTTCGATTATTTTCAACGCCTTATTAGTCATAGTTAAGTCTGAAGGATTCATTAAGGCAAGTTGTGTATATCCCAGCATGCCGCCTATAAGATTATTGAATTCATGAGCTATTCCCGATGCAAGTTGTCCAAGCCCTGCCAGCTTCTCAACATGGATCATTTGGTCCTGCAGGTTTTTTATCCTGAGGAGAACCTGGATTTTTGCAAGAAGTTCCTTGTTTTTAAATGGTTTTATTAAAAAATCATCAGCGCCGAGTTTAAGACCCATGATTTTTTCTTCTATAGATGATTTTCCTGAAATAATAATGATTGGAATATAGCGTAGAAGTTTATCGGATTTTAAAATTCTACAGACTTCATATCCATCAATACCTTCCATCATTAGATCAAGTAGTATCAGGTCTGCAGTATTTCCATTTTTAAGAGATTCTATTGCTGAATCTCCATCCAGATATGTTGTACAGGTATAGCCTTCGTTTACAAGCAGCATTTTAAGAAATTCAGATGTATTGTCATCATCTTCAATAATTACAATCTCTGCTTTTATTGGCCGGCCTTCAACCATCCAGGAGTCCTTTGAAAAATTGCCTGATAATTCTATCAGGGGATGTTATAAAAGCCCGTTTATGCGGTTTTTATGACATCCCCCAATCAATGAATTATAGACTTACATCAGTACAATATCAATGATTTTAATATCTGTTTTTGGTTTCTTTTTGGAATCTACCGGAACATTTGAAATCTTATCGACTATTTTAATGCCGTCAGTTATGGCTCCAAATACAGTATGTTTTCCATCGAGCCATGAAGTATCAACAACATTGATAAAAAACTGGCTGCCGTTTGTACTAGGCCCTGAATTGGCCATGGCTAAGAGCCCTTTCCGGTCGAATTTAATTTCCGGAGTGACCTCATCTTCAAATTTACCTCCCC
>JAGLSM010000165.1 GCA_023135745.1 Spirochaetota bacterium
TTTTAGATGTTTGGGACAGTAGTGACTTTTATTATATGGTTAAAACACTGATCATTTATTTTGATAAGCAGGATAAGGTTATTGATATTTATTTTTATCGTATAAACCCGCAAGATCCGGATGCTGATTAATTATAATTGGAGGATGATATGAAATTTGTAAGAATACAGCTTTTTATAATAATTATTATATTTTCAGGATGTGCTACCCTTGGGAGGGATTTTAAATATACTGATAAGAAAAAGCTTAGAATAAATGAAACTTCTAAAAGTCAATTATTCAATTTTTTTGGTCATCCGCAAAAAATAGAAACAGAAAGTACATCTGAACTTGATTCTATTATTTATCATTGGTATTATCGAGCAGGTAAAACAACCAGATATTTAAATGTAGAAGTTGTAAATGAAACAGTAAGAGCTTATGCATCATACAGTTCTTTTTCTGAAGACTCCTCATTTTTTAATAGTAAAAAACGTAGTAAAATCAAAAAAAAATCGACAAAAAAACATGAAGTTCTAAGGCTATTTGGTAGTCCATCAGGTTATGCTATGTTTCCATCAAATTTAATAGGACTAAAGGATGAATTAAAAGGTAAAACCTATGAGGCTTGGTACTATTTATTTATAGGTTATGTTTCTAATGATTCAAATAGGGTCTATATCAAGAAATACTTAAATGTTTATTTTGACAAAAAAGGATTAGTCTTGGATCATTTTTATAGCGAAAATGTAATTCCAGATTAATTAATTCATGGCACAAATAAGCATTAAATGTTATAATGGATTTGTACTTAATTTAAAAATTAGGAGACGTCCATGATAAATCGATTAAAAGTGCTTGCAGTTTTTATTTTTCTCTTTATTTACACTGTTCCTGTGACAGCATCTGATAATGTTATTTATTTCAACAACAGTTCCAGGCCTCTTGGTATGGGCGGTGCCTTTACGGCTGTTGCAGATGAACAGCGCAATCATCTCTATAATCCTGCCGCAACTGTCTTTCACAACTCCGAGAAATTTCAAACCGCAATAACTCTTGATGGTATACGCTTTGTCTATGTTTTTGCAAAGATGCTTGAATCCTATAATGATAGCGGGACTACTCTTGAGGAGGAAGAAATTGGGGCCGCGCTTTTTACGGCTATGATTTTATCAACTTCGCAACTGCTGGCGGGGAACCGTTATTTTCAGATAAAACTGAATGTCATAGACCAGATGCTGGTAAATGGGCTGGAATATCCGATGTATTCGACATCCGTGACTGCCGTTGCAAAACTATACGGTATCTTTTACGGGTTTCAGATTGGAGTAACGGGCCATCTTTATAATCTGGGAAGCATTGATCAAGAAGGGGCTGGATTTTCATGGGGAATATTTTACAGACCGTACAACCGTTCACCGTTTTCGCTTGGTCTTTTTTATTTTAGTGTGGATAAGGAACTGGCTTTTATTAGAAAGCCGTTTGAAAGGATTCAGAATAATACCCTTAATGCAGGGATTACTTATGAAATTCTAGAGCAGCTTACATTAAATTTTGATTTGAGAAATATCAACAATATAAAACTAAAAAATTATTATCAGCCTCATATCGGTCTGGAACTTGTTTTTCCCAGAAATACTTCTGAATTCGAGGGATATCGTGTTGAGTTGAGAGGCGGAACGTATTACGACTCTGAGGCAAAAAGCCAGGGATATTCTTTTGGTTTTAATATCAAGGTGTATATGGATGAGGGACATCTTAATCAGGTATTTCAAAATAAAAAAGAAGGCAGTTATTTCTATCTAGGGTATTCCTTTACTACTGAAGAAAATGTTTATCCTTCAAAAAACAATCATATAATTTCTATTGGAGGCACATTTTTTCTTTAAAAAGAATGTATTGAAAAATAATAATGTGTTGCTTAATATGTGAAAAGACTATTGGTTAATTAGAAATGTATGTTTTAAATATGGGGTAATTTGTGATGATTAATTATGAATACAGTGACAAAATCTATATAAGGGATTTACTTCTCAGATGCATAATCGGTTTAAATGAAGAGGAAAGAAATAATAAGCAGGATGTAATAATAAATATAGTGCTGTTTGCAGATCTAAAAAAAGCGTCAAAAAGCGACAACATTTCAGATTCGTGCAATTATAAAACAATTAAAAAATCCATTATTGGTTTGGTGGAAAACTCTTCTTTTTTATTAATCGAAACCATGGCCGGGAATATCTCGGATTTATGTTTGGCTGATGATAAAATCGACGCTGTGAAGATTACTGTAGATAAACCCGGGGCTTTGAGATTTACAAAATCGGTAGCAGTTGAAATCTTCAGGGAAAGAGAAATTGGAAAATAAACTTGTAGATGTTTACATCGGAGTTGGAAGTAATATCCAACCTGTAAAAAACATTCTGGGAGCATTCCGGCTGCTTGATACTGACATTGCTATTGCAGCTACATCTGCTTTTTACAAAACAAAGGCAATTAACAGGCCGGATCAGGAAGATTATCTAAACGGAGTTTGGCTTGTAAGAACACTACGTTCTGCTATTGAAATTAAAAAGCAGGTTTTAGAAAAAATAGAGAAATCATTAAAAAGAGTAAGGACAGAAGATAAATTTTCATCACGGACTATTGATCTTGACATTATATTATACGGAGACATGGTTATAGAGGAGATGGGTATACCTGATAAGGATATTTATAACAGGGCATTTTTATCCATTCCCCTTTTTGAGTTAGCTCCGGACTTGAGTATTCCCGGTGAAATGGTGCCAATTATTGATATAATTAAAGGGATAAAAAGCTCAGAATTAAAAATACATGATGAACTTACAAAAAATTTAAAAGAGAGTATAAAAAAATGAATATAGAAAAAGTAAAAAAACTTGCCCGGGAATTGATTATTGAAATTGGAGAAGATCCAGAAAGAGAGGGGTTGTTAAAAACTCCTGAGAGGTTTGCTAAAGCCCTGGAGTTTTTAACCGGTGGATATAGAAGAAATCCGGAAGATGTTATAAATAACGCGATCTTTCATACTGAAGTAAATAACATGATAATTGTCCGTGATATTGAGGTTTACAGCATGTGCGAACATCATATGCTTCCTTTTTTCGGGCGCTGTCATATTGGCTATATTCCCAAGGATAAACTTCTGGGTGTCAGTAAGCTCTGCCGAATTGCCGATCTTTTTGCCCAGCGTCTTCAAATTCAGGAGAGACTTACCTCACAGATAGCGAAGGAAATTGAATCCAGGATTGATGCTATTGGTGTTGGTGTAGTTATGGAGTGCCAGCATCTATGTATGATGATGAGGGGTGTACAGAAGCAGAATTCTGTTATGACGACATCTTCGGTTTTGGGCTGTTTCCATGATGAGGAAGCAACCAGGGCGGAATTTTTAAAACTTGTTATTGGAAGATGACCTTTCCCGGGAGTAGATACGTTGTTTGCAGCGTATCTACTCCCCCGGAAAAAACAGAGCAGGGGTTGTATTGCAAGGTCCCTACTGGCGCAGTATCTTAAATCCAATTTTCGCCGATGTACCTCCATTAATAAATCCGGTGACATAGTAATATGTATCTGATATTTGGCTTGTATTTATATATGTATAGTTTTCACCCAGATTATCATCGCTGAATGTGTCGTCTTCCTTAATCCATCCGCCAACTCTAATATAGGAATTATCCAGATCTTTTTGTTTTATCAAGAAACTGATGCTGCCGTCAATGGTCTTTGTTTGTTCTGCTCCCAGGGACCAGTTGCCCGATTGACTGTCCGGCACATCCCAGATCAGGTTGTTTCTCGGCATTCCATTCATGTAGCCTTGAACAGGAACTGAATTACTGAATGCGTCAACATAGATACGGCCGTAAAATTCGGCCTTATCTCCCGCGTCATCTTCGCTGTCACAGCGCAGGAAGAATTTTGAAACCATATAATTTTCTGAAGTTTTGTAAGTCCTGATTATTTCGTATTCCACTGCTAAAACAATACTGCAAAGCGCGTTATTTGAAAGGTACCTGAGTTTGTATGACAGAGGAGATGCCGGGGATTTTGAAGAGTAGTTTCCTCCTTCCAGTAAATATGTTTTAAGTCCGTCAAAACCATTGACAGCTCCGACTGCCTGGCCTCCATTTCCTCCTAATATAAAAGCTTTAATAGAGGACGAATTAAGTATTGATTTGTATTTTGTATCAAGACTGACCCCTGCATCGGCTATTATTCCGCTATATGCGTATTGAACCGCCGTTTTTAGTTCTTCTATGCTTGAGGATGATTCAAACGCGAATAATGCCATTCTTCCGTAACTTATCGAGGAAACGTATACAGGAGATGCTCCGGATATACGCTTTTTAAGCTCTTTCCACTGTGAAGAATGATGAAAAAAATTAGAAGGTTTTTCAGGTATGTCAATATCAAGGGTGTAATAAACCTGAATGAATTTAACGAGAATCCTTGATTTTATTTCCTTGTTTTTAAAGTCAAACTGACCCTTGATGCTGTGGACAGCTGAGCCAAAATGAGTTCCGATAGCAAGATCCAGTCTGCTTTCATCCTTGACTTCCTCAATAGTAAATGAAATCAAAGCAGGGGTTGAACCCTTTATGTTTTGACTGAGTATTTCACCGAGGGATTCGCGGAATGATGACAGTTTTGCTTCTTTCAGGTTAATAACGCGGGTTCCTTTGAGATTGGCAAGTGATATGGAGATTGTGGCAGGTCCTCTTTTAGCGGCTACAGGTATATATTCACCTGTATTAATTGAATTTCCGATGATTATAGATCCCGGCCAGATTACGTCCGATGCCGGATCAAGGCAGATGTGTTCATTGTATCCGGGAGCTGCTCTGTATTTTGTTGTGACATGTGTATATTCTCCTTCCTGATTGGTTATTGGCTGATTTAATTGTTCAGGTTCAAGAAGCATGGCAGGTTGATTCAGGGCTGATAATCCCTGGATATGGTAGTTGAATATTTCACGCTCGTTTGATGTGTTGCTGATTGTGTTTCTGTTATCATCCTCAAGTCCGCCGCATGCAGAAAAGAGAACTGCGAATAATACAAAAAGGTATAACTTTTTCATTTTTTCCTCCTGTTTTTTTGTTAAAGGTTATTTCCTTTTATAGGGTAGATAGGTGGAATTAGAAAAAGTTCCAATAATTTTAAATTATTTTAAGGATTTTGCGGATGCCTTGACCTGAACCTTACCCAATAATGTGG
>JAGLSM010000166.1 GCA_023135745.1 Spirochaetota bacterium
TGAACTACCGAGAAATCCTCGGTAGTTGCCTTCTCGTCAAGTTCTGACTCAGCATAGACGTTTTTCAGGTGCAAAGAAATGTTATCCGAAGTACAACCAAATAGCTCTGCCATACGTTTTTGCGGAAGCCAAATATTTTCATTAGCATACATCACTTCAATATTTATTGTACCATCGGGTGTTTGATAAAAGGCGATTTGATTATCATTGAGTTTTTTTGATTTAGACATATGCACCTCTGAGGGGCTTTTTCATTTGTTTTACCTGTGTCTTTCTTTGAGTGCCATTTGTTTTAACCTAACCCTAGCCCTTCCCTCGAAGGGAAGGGTAACTCAAAAATAATGGTATACAGCCAAAAACTCTAAAAAAATATGTGTTAAATTAACTTCTCACCTAAAGCTTTCTATGACACGGATTCGATAGTTTATTCCGAATTTAAAATTTATAAGGCTTTTTCAACGGTTTAGTATTAAAGATAATTTATTGGATTAACAGGCTTTGCATTCTGATTTTTTAACTACAAAAAATTAGAATTGTCTTTAATACAAATTCATTTTCATATTAATTAACGATACTCTTCCGGAATTCGATACAGAATCAAAACAAATCCTTTTTAAAATCCTGCTAATCCGTGTAAAATTAACTCTCCCTATATAAAGCCCCGACTGCATAGGAGGCTAAATAATCGGTATGACAGGTTAAATAAACGGGATGTCAGATCAATATAATGGCATCACAGGTTAAATAATCGCCATGACAGATCAAAATATCGGTATGGCAGGTTAAAATATCGACTCCGACCTAAAATAAACGGCTTCGACCGGGATTTAGGCGGGTTTGCAGGCTTTAATGATTCATTGTCTGGACCGGGATTTACAGGATTAAAAGATTAGCAGGATTTTAATTATAGGGAACTTTTATCTCCTTTAATGGTCTTACATGTTGGGAGTTTAAAAAATTAACCACGAATAAGCTATGTTAATAGGATAGCTTATTCGTGGTCAAAAAAAAAGATCCGCAAAAATCCGCCGCATCAGCGTCATCCGCGTTCCATCCCGACGTTCTATTATAATTAGACTTCTATACACAAATAAATAGTATTATTTTTATAAAAATAATAAAAACAAAGGTGTGCCAATGAAATTCCCTATCAACCTGGATCAGTACAAACCGGTTCTATTCTCACTGGATCAAGACTCAATAACTGAGGAACAAAAAGAACTTCTCAATAAAAATATAAATCTGATTCGCGACTCAATAGTATTTATGACAGCCTTATCCAACGCAAAAGGTATTGGTGGACATACCGGAGGAGCTTACGATATAGTTCCTGAAGCTCTCATAATTGACGGTTTCATTAAGGGAGACAACAACATCTATCCTGTTTTATTTGATGACGCGGGACATAGGGTCGCTATTCAGTACATTCTAGCCGCAATTGACGGACACATACCTATCGAAAAACTGCTGCGCTACAGAGAGTATGACAGCGGACTCCCGGGTCACCCTGAACTGGACATAACCCCGGGAATCAACTTCAGTTCCGGCAGACTTGGTCATATCTGGTCCTATCTTAACGGTCTGGCAATAGCAAATCCAGGTAAAAAAATCGTCCTTTTCAGCAGTGACGGAGCACAACAGGAAGGCAACAGCGCGGAAGCAGCAAGATTTGCGGCGGATCATAAAATAAATATAAAACTGATCATAGACGACAACGATGTAACAATCGCAGGACATCCAAGCCAATATATGCCGGAATTTGACATAGAAAAAACGTTAATCGGGCATGGAATACCATCAAATACCGGGGACGGAGAAGACATTGAATCACTGTTTAACCGTATCCGCGATGCTCTTTTAAACGATGGCCCTCAAGCTTTAATTAATAAACGTAAAATGAGTACAGGGATCGAGGGCGATGAAGGAACATCAAAAGGGCATGACGCAATCGCATTAAAAAGTGCGGCCGCCTACCTCAATAATAAAAACCATCCTGAAGCAGTTGAAATGCTGCAAAACCAGCAAAAAATCACAAACTCATATCAATATAAAGGAAGCTCAAAAGAAAAATCAGCATGCAGAAAAACATTCGGCACAGCTGTATGCTCCATCCTGGAAAAAATGGGGTCGGAGGAACGAAAAAAGAGAGTCCTTGCTATTGACAGCGACCTTTCCGGATCATGCGGTTTATCCGAAATTAATGATAAATTTCCTGAGATCTATATACAAAGCGGAATAATGGAGCGCGGAAATTTCTCCGCCGCGGCAGGATTTGGCTCAGAACATAAAAGACAGGGGATTTTTGGTACATTCGCGGCTTTTCTTGAAATGATAATTTCCGAAATATCCATGTCCCGTCTGAACAATGCCAATGTGCTTGCTCATTTTTCACATAGCGGAGTCGATGACATGTCAGACAATACCTGCCATTTTGGAATCAATAATTTTTTCGCTGATAACGCGTTGATGGAACTTGACACAACAAGACTTTACTTCCCTGCTGATCCTCTCCAGATGGACGCGATTGTTAAAACAGTTTTTGATGATCCCGGCCTGCGTTTCATTTTCTCAACAAGATCTTCTGTCCCATTCATCCATAAAGAAGATGGAAGTAATTATTTTGATCCACAGAGCTATGCTTTTGATCCAAAAAAAGACGAAATAATCCGCAAGGGCAAAGACGGATACATTGTTTCCTATGGTGAAATGTTATACCGCTGTCTTGACGCTGTAGAATTATTAAAGGAAAAAGGCCTGTCCATTGGTTTAATAAACAAACCATCACTTAACATCGTTGATGAACAGATGCTTTCCATGCTTAAAGACTCCCCTTTGGTAGTTGTCATGGAGGGACAAAACGAAAAAAACTCTCTGGGAGTCCGTTTTGGAACCTGGCTTATGGAAAGAGGCTCAATAGCAAAATACGCTCATTATGGTCTAGTCCGCTCAGGAAACTGCGGACAGTCAGAACAAATGATGTATCAGGATCTCGAGCCTTCAGGAATAATTAAAAACATAATATCAGTTCTAAAAAAAAGATAATGCGATAAACGGTGTTATAATAAAAAAGACTTACGAGGTGTTACTATAATGAAAATATCACTAATCGGCGCGTACATACTAATTTTCCTTTTTTCCGGGCAATTAATAGCAAAAACAGATAATAACGCTAATTCTATAATTGCCGTTTACAAAGGGGGCAGCATTACAAAAAGTGAGTTTATTAACAGACTTGGAAAAAGAAGAATGTGGGTGCTCAGAAATAAAAGTGAAGTAAAAATAGCCCTATTGCTTCAGGCATTTGAAGACATTAAATATCTGGAAGCCGTGTCATTGGGCATTGACAAGAAACCGAAGTTCATAAAAAAAATCAATGAACATATCAGGAAAAAACTCCTCCTTCCGTATTTTCTGAAAAAAACATTCCCGACAAACAGCCAGAAATTTTCGTTCAAACTGTACAGAATTAGACAAATCGTCCTGACTAATAAAAAAAGATACCTTTATAAAAACATAGAGCTTCCGGATCCAAACCGTTTTGAAAAAATGAAGACCGCACGTAAATTAATAAAAGATAGAGATAAACTAACTAAACGGCTTCAATACCTTGCCTATTTAAAAATCAGAAAATGGGTGAAAAAATCAAAAGCAGAATTAATAAATGACGAAAAATTAATTAAAATTATTGATAATAAAAACACGTCTCTCTTAAGGAAGATACTTGAAGAAACTTCAAAACTTCACGGAAGCAATTTCGGCTCCCTCGCGAAAAAATTCAGTCAGGATAAGTCAGGAAAAAATGGCGGACATCTCGGCTACATGTTGGGTTATGAAAGAGAATTCAATAAAAAAATACAAAAGGCGATAAGATCCCTTAGAGCAGGAGACATAACTCCAATTATAAAAACATCAACAGGTCATCACCTGTTCATGTGTGATAAAGCGATACTTGTAACTGATAAAAATATTAATAAATATTTCAAAAAAGATAAAAGAAGAATTCCTCTCCTGAGAAAAATCTGGTTGACCAGAGTCTGGATGTTTATTGAAAAAACCATTAAAAATGACCCATATATCAAACTCTATACAAAAAACCTGAATTCCGCAAATCCTCAATCTATTTTATTTTCAATAAAAAGCCCTCAATTTAAATACAGTCTGACTTTGTCTGAATTAATTAAAATGATAAAAAACAGATCCATCTATTCGAGAAGAGGTTATAGAAATGATTATAAAGGAAAAAACAGACCCTTATCACTTCATGAAAAAAGTAAATTTCTTAACTGGTATATATCAATACCAATATTAAAATACAGTGCATATAAACATAAAATCACAGAAACAATGGTATTCAAGGAGGCAGTAAAAAAGGCTTCTATCCCCATATTGTCAAAAACCATAACAGAACAAAAAAAGAGCAGTATCCTGATAACAGATAAAGAAATTCAAAAAGAATATATGGACAATAAGCAAAGGTATACAAAAAAGATCCTTGATAAAAAAAATACTGACAAAGATTCTGTAAAGTATATTCTTAAACTCCAGCCTCTCTCAGAAGTAAAAAAAGAAATAAAACACAAGCTCTTAAAGGAAAAAAAGTTAAAAGTAATAAAGAATTGGGAAAGAGAACTGAGTAAGCGGTACGAATTAAAAATAAAAATTGATAATGTCTATAAAAAAAGAAGTATTTTTAAAAACCAGTATTAAGGATATCAATATGAAAAAAATAATTATATCATTAATTATTGTAATGACGATTTTCATGTTTTTTTCATGTTCAAACACTGAAACGCAGACAGGCAGCAACAATACCTTTGACACAGCTTTTCTTCTAACCAATACATCCTTCACCTTGGCGGGTAAAATAGAAAATGAGAATGATGACTATTACAAAGTTGATCTTGCAAGCGGATATCAATATACAATAACCCTTGATGGGTTCTATTACGACCTTGCACTGTATCTCTACAATTCATCTCAAAACACAGTAGTCTTTTCCGATGATTTCGGAACAATTCCTGAAACCCTCACCGCCCATCTCAAAGACCTTGATGTATCTGACTATTACTACATTAGAGTAGCCGCTAAGTATCTTGACACTACTACAGATTACATTCTGTCTATTTCGAAATCAACAGACGGAAATGACAGTTTTTATGGAGCCGATTTAGCTAACATACT
>JAGLSM010000167.1 GCA_023135745.1 Spirochaetota bacterium
GAGGTTTCCGTCCTGAGTAGTAACTCTTAAACACCAAATGTTTTGGGATAAAATAGTTTCCCTATTTCTATTGGTAAGTTCTTGAAAAAGAGAAGTGCTGAAGTTATTATAAAAAAAATTAGAATTTACAGTAATAAACAGATTTTTAAGGAAAAATAATGAAAATGAAACATTTAATAATAATCTGCCTTTATCTTACTCTCTTGAAGCCGGATATTATTTTCAGCTATTATAAAAGTTTTGATGCTGTAGTTCTAAAGATCCATGACGCGGATACAATAAAAGTCATGTTTGAAAACGGTAAAATAAGAAGGGTCCGCTTTCTTGGAATTGACGCTCCGGAGAAGAGCAAATTGAGATATGGCTACAAAGAATATCTTGGTTATGAATCTTACCGGTTTATTCATAGATTACTTAAAAACAAAAGGATTTCCATCCTTGTAAAAATAAAGAAAAATGGCCGCCTTTATAAAGACCGATATAGGCGCCTGCTTGCGTTTGTATATAAAAACCGTATTGACATTTGCGCCCTCTTGCTGAAAAAAGGTTTGGCAAAGGTATATAGAAAAAGAAAAAGCCCGAAACATTTTAAGTATCTCCGGTACGAAAGATATGCCAGACTCAGAAAGCTCGGAATATGGAACAACTATAAAAAAAGAATGTACTACAGACGCCGTTTTATGAGGACAAGAAATGACCGCATTATTCTCTGGTTCTGGCGCAATGACAGAGGATTTATAAAGAGGTTGATTGAGGGCAATAAGTAGTTTGTCGAATCTCTAATCGGCAAATTTGTCGAAAAAGTATTTGACAAACTTGTCGGAAATGACGATAATAAGGTTATGCTTGAAGAATATAAGTTTCATAACCTTTTTTGGACAAACCCGGATGTTTTTTTAACATCAGACCCTCATTTAAGCCAATTAAGGGATTTAAAATTTGTTCATCCCATGAACTGGTGGATTGATATTGATTGGAAAAATCCCGGAATTTTTATACTGACCGGCGGCAGACAAATTGGCAAGAGCACATCCACCAAGATATTAATCAAACATCTTATCAAGATAAAACGGTTTTTACCTGAACAGATTTTTTACCTGCCTTGTGATCAAATTGATGATCATCATAATTTGACACGAATAATTAGAACCTTCATTGATGAGCAAACTGATACAAATTTCCTGATTATTCTGGATGAAATCACATTTGTAAGAGGCTGGGATAAAGGCATCAAAGCGCTTGCTGATGAGGGACATTTCAGAAACGGATTTTGTATTTTAACAGGATCCGATACCGTTATTTTAAAGAACGCGGCTGCCCGCTTTCCCGGAAGGAGAGGTAACGCTGATAAAGTTGATTTTCATATATTCCCCCTTTCTTTTAAAGAATATGTCCTGCTTACTGAACCTATGCTTATTCAGAACTGTGAAAATCAAATTGAAAAAGTATTTGCATCCTTTAATAAATATCTGAAATGCGGAGGCTTCCTGCGGGCCATAAATGAATTACATTCCATTGGTGAAATAAGAAAAGCAACTTACATGACTTTTGAGCAATGGATAAAGGGAGATTTTCAAAAAAGAGGTAAAAGACTGAATTTTCTTCAGGATATTCTGGCTGCACTTTATAAGACAGCCGGCACACAAGTTACATTTTCAAATTTAACATCAGCAACAGGAACTATGACAAAAGATACATTCATAGATTACAGTCTGCTCCTCCAGCGTATGGACATAATCCATGTACTTGAAGCTTTTGATCAAAACACCTTAAAAGGATTCCCAAAAAAAGCCAAAAAGATACATTTTGCTGATCCATTTATTATTGATGTCATTGGCCAATGGCTGCAGAGAGAACGATATATCCATGCTACTATGGAAGAAAGCAACAAAGTTGAGTCCATTACCGCATCCAATCTGATAAGTAAAAATATTGTTTACTATATTAAAGCAGATGGTGAAATAGATATTGTACTTGTAAAAAACAATGGATTTATTCCTATAGAGATTAAATGGACAGGACAGCTCAGACCAAGTGATTTAAAACAAATCAGAAAATATAATAATTCACTAATACTTACAAAACAAAGACAAAGAGGTATAATAGAAAATATAGAGACAATACCACTTCCGCTATATTTGCTGCAATAGTTGTAAATTTTTAACTAAAATTGTAAAATAGAATATAAGTGTTATAATAGTTTGTATAATAAAAAAAACTATTACTGCTAATAGAATGGATCCTTATGAACTTAAAACGAATTATACTCTTGATATGTATTTTTTATTTTCCAATTACCGGTTTGTTTTCTGGAGACCTGAAGAATTTACGTAAAAAACTCAAAAAAATTGAAAAAGAAGATAAAGAGAATAATAATGACGTATCAATTCCCAAATCTAAGCATAAAAGGAAAAACAGAAAGAAAAAATCCAAGAAAAAGAATAAATCAAAGGACAGTAAGTACAAACATCAAAAATTTAACACTAAAAATCCTAAACAAAATATGACAAATAAAAAAAACGAAAGTTGGTCATCTACATACAAGTTGAGGTTTGGTTCTCATCCATATCAATATCCTGTATTTTATTTCCAGAGAAGCAATAGAGCTTACATAGGAAAAGAATGGTATGCAAGTCTTGATATTAACTACGGATATTGGGGAAAAAACCTCAGCTCTATTGATATAATATCAAGCTTTACTCATAGCATATTCAGCTTTCATCTGGAAATCCGAAGCTGGAATGAAATCCTGGCCGATAATAAAAATGATAATCTTGTATTTTCAAAATTTCTTTTTGGTTTCAACTTTATTTTTGAAGATAACTATAGTTTTGAATTACTATTTGGCGCTCAAGTTATTGATCACAAGGACAATACCTTTGGGTCTGGTGGTTTTAAATTATCAATGTTTCCTGCACAACCTTTAATAATAGATATTTCAATGTTTCTCGGTGTTAAGAATTGGACTGCACTATTAGAATTTGGAATAAGGCTTGGTATTATTATTAATCGTTTTGATGTTGGAATTGGATATAGAGCATTTTCCCTGGAAAACAATAATTCATTCAATGGATTATTGTTCTCTGTGCGGACCTGGTTTTAGCTTACTCTAATTTTGTTCATTTTAAGATTTGAACAATCTTTCTAAATTTGTCTCCATATTTTATCCAATCCTTATTTTTCAATAATAAACCTTCAATTTTATAATATAGCTTTTCAAATGGAGGATGATAATTCATGTAAATTCGTTTTGGAGGCCCTGCATATCCTGATTTTTTTCTAATAGTTTCAACGAAAAGAGAGGGTGTATATTTAATATATGTTTTAAGGGCAATAATGGTGTAATACTTCTGTGTTTTATTTTTGGATTTCTTTGCTTTTTTGTACATTCCTAATAATCGCTTACCTGTAAAGATAAATTTATTAAATGTTTTTTTTAAAGATGAGGCGGACATATATTCGTTGTATATATTGAAAATAACCTGAATATCTACTCCTAATATATATGCAGCAAAAACAAAGATGTGCCCGGCTTTATGGGATTTATATAAAAAAGTTTCGAATTTTGTCAGTTTATATTTTTCAGGAATTAATACCTTTGCAATGAATATTGCTTCTGATATACAGGCATCAAATTCATAAAGCACTTTTTCAAAGTGTATTTTTTTTGCTGCTCCAATAAAATGTTTTCTTTGTTTATAGTAGTCATAGGCATGATGCAGCTCATGAATAAGTATCGAATAAACAATTGAAGGCTGAGTTTTAAACTGAGTAAGCAGTCTTTTTTTTACAAGTATTACAGTCCTGGTTTTGTCTTTTATATTACTGCTGAAATATGCTTCTGAATCAAATTCTTTTTTCACAGAAAAATCTTTGGCAATAAATTGCAGCCGGCCATTTTCAGCATATTTGATCACCTTAAAATAGAAAGAGGCAACCTTACCTAATTGCTTTTTATAGCGGACCATAAGCTTATGCAGCTCTTTGACTCTGGAATCCAGCATCTTCTGCGCTGACTGTTGCTGCTCTGCTCCATAGATAAAACCAGTTAGAGAAATAGATAAAAAAAATAGTGGATAAATAAGTATTTGCTTCATAGTACATCCTGATTAATATTTTGACAATCTTTCTAAATTTGTCTCCATATTTTATAAATATCCTGATATAATGTCACCATAATGCTTTAGGAGTATAGCAATGCCCAATACAAAAAGAGAACGTATCTCCAAGATTGCCGCCTTTAGTTTTGCATTAATATGCGCCACGGCTTCAGCCTGGATATTTTATACATCACAAGAAAAAACAGAGTACACCACACATTATAGCATCGGTGCGGCGGTTATAGTCCTTTGGCTTTTGTACTCCTTCCTTGTACGAAAGTACCGCAGAAGAAAAAAAATACTGGCACAGCCGTTTCCTGAAAAATGGGAACATCTACTTCTTAAAGAAGTTAAGTATTACAATATGCTGACTCCGCAGGAACGGGAACTCTTTAAAAAACGTACACAAATTTTCCTGGCAGAAAAACTCATCACCGGGATTGAGACAGAAGTTGACGACAGGATACGGGTTCTTGTAGCAGCAAGCGCTTTAATCCCGGTTGTTAAATTTCCGGAATGGGAATATGACAATGTGCTTGAGATTTTAATCTATCCATCCAACTTTAATGATGATTTTCAGTTTGGTGAGAATGACAGTTCTATTCTCGGGATGGTCGGCATCGGCAGTACCATGATTCTTTCAAAACCATCCCTTTTAAACGGCTTCAAAGATCCAAAGGATAAACTGAATGTCGGTATTCATGAATTCATGCATAAGATTGACGAGAAGGACGGTTGTATTGACGGTATTCCGGCCGCTCTAAGTAACAAAAAGATCCAGAAGCAATGGTCCGGGATTATGCGCCGGGAAATGCAGCTCATGAAAGACGGTCAGTCTGACATAAATCCTTACGGATTGACAAATGAGGCGGAGTTTTTTGCTGTTGCCGGTGAATATTTTTTTGAACATCCTGAAGTAATGGAGCGCAAGCATCCGGAATTGTATAATGTTCTTACGGCTGTATTCAGGCAGGATACAAAAACAATCTTTAAGAGAGCAGTTAAATCACTCTTTATTTCCTATGGAAAAAAAACGGGCCGTAATTCACGCTGTCCATGCGGTAGCGGAAAAAAA
>JAGLSM010000168.1 GCA_023135745.1 Spirochaetota bacterium
TACAGGGTATGTTGTGCTGTAAGCGCAAATTGCTCTGCTTAAAAAATAACTTGCCTGAAACTCTATAGTATGACAAATTAAGATCAACAAAAATAAAAAGAGAAAGTATAAAAAATGAAAGAATCCGGCAACAGAAACTATCTTGATTTTATATGCAATATTTCAGAATTAAATTTAATTTCAAAAGACATAAAAAATATTAACAGCTTCCTCGATAAAATCGTAATTAAAATATCAGAATTTATGAATTCTGATGTTTGTTCAATTTATATCTATAATGACAATGAACAAACCCTGATTTTAACCGCAACAAAAGGTCTTAATAAAAAATCTATCGGCAAAATAAAACTTAAACCGGGTGAAGGACTTGTCGGATTATCCTTAAAAGAACTCCGTATTATAAACACAGGAGACGCAAGCAGACATCCCAATTATAAATTCTTCCCTGAAAGCGGCGAAAAATTATACAATTCACTGCTTGTCCTTCCAATACTTCATGGAAAATCCAAAATCGGGACAATTGTTGTACAGCATAAAAAGAAAAATTATTTCAACAATCAGGATATTAAAGTTCTAAAAATTATAACATCACAAATGGCTAATGTAATTGAAAATACTAAAATCCTGATAAATTTTAAGGATTCCAAAAACAATTTTTATGCGAATGATTCTGAATTTACCTTTATTAAAGGACAGAGCGGGTCTCCCGGCCTTGTATATAACAAAGCCCATGTATTTAATAATAAAAGAATTTATGATTATACTAATTTTTCTTCTAATGAAGGCCCCTTCAATCTTAAAGATTTCCATATTTCTATTAAAAAAACAGAGCGTCAATTAAAAACGCTCCAGGCAAAAATTAAGGAAAATATGGCTGACATTGCGTCCATGATTTTTAATGCGCATCTTCTTATGCTGAAAGATCCTGAGTTTACAGGTCAAATTGAAAATCAAATAAAAAATGGAATAAACCCCGTTAGGGCTGTAGCACTAACCACACAAAAATACATGGATTTTTTTAATTCCATGTCTCAAAGCAATTTCAGGGAAAAAGCTATCGATGTAGAGGATATCGGGCAGCGGCTCATAGACAATATACTCAGCAAAACAAAAAGTGATTTCGAATACAAGGACAAGATTGTTATTGAAAAAGGTCTATACCCCTCAGAAATTGTAAAATTTTATTCTGAAGGAATTGGAGGAATTATATCAATTGGGGGAGGAGTAACCTCTCATGTTTCCATTCTTGCAAGATCACTGCAGATTCCCTTAATAATAACAGATGAAACAAACCTCTTAAATATAAAACAAAATACTGACATTCTATTGGATGCTTCACATGGAAATATTTTTGTAAATCCAACTGAAGAAGTACTTGCCCCTTTTCTCAACCGTGAAAAAAGTTTTAAAGAACTAACCCCTTTGCCGAAAGACGGAACATTTACTAAAGATGGTAAAAAGATTACTTTATTATCCAATATCAATCTTCTCAGAGATGCTGACCAGGCAGCAACCTTAAATTCAGAAGGAATAGGTCTTTACAGAACCGAGTTTCCATTTATAGTCAGAAGCAACTTCCCGTCAGAAGAAGAACAGGTTATAATTTACCGCAATCTCATTTCTAAAATGAAGGGAAAACCAATTACCTTCAGAACACTTGATGTAGGCGGTGATAAAGTTCTTTCATATTACGGCAATGACATTGAGGAAAACCCTTTCCTTGGAATGCGGTCTATAAGGTTTTCATTAAAAGAAACGGATATATTCAGGCAGCAAATCCGCGCTATACTGCGTGCAGGAATAGATGCAGATATTAATATTATGTTCCCCATGATATCTTCCATTGATGAATTCGAAGAAGCAAAAAATCACTATATTGAATGTATTGAAGAGTTAAAAGAAGAGGGGCTCGCCTATAATAAATCCGTAAAAATAGGAATAATGATTGAGCTTCCATCCGTACTTGAAATTCTGGATGAGCTTGCTGAAATTGTAGATTTTTTCAGCATAGGAACAAACGATTTAATTCAATACCTTCTGGCTGTTGACAGAACAAATGAAAAGGTTTCGCATCTATACCTCTCACATCATCCGGCTGTACTTCGAGCCCTGGCAAAAACAGTAACGGCAGCCGGTAAACAAAACATACCGGTGTCCATATGCGGAGACATGGGCAGGAACATCCAGTTTATAGATTTCTTTATCGGGATAGGTATAACAACATTCAGTATTGAGCCGAACTTCTTACCGATCGTCCATAATAAAATATCACAAATAGACTCAGAAAAAGCGGAAAAATATTCCGCCACACTTCTTGCCTCATCGAGGATACAGGATATTGAATCAATAATGAATCGTTGAGCTGTATTATACTTTTTCTAAATATATTTTTATCCTGACGAC
This sequence comes from Spirochaetota bacterium, assembly GCA_023135745.1. GTDB lineage: Bacteria > Spirochaetota > JAGLSM01 > JAGLSM01 > JAGLSM01 > JAGLSM01. Next base: position 2,404 of record JAGLSM010000168.1, read on the forward strand.
TGTTTTTATTACTTCATTTGAATTATCATAAATTGCCTGATAAATTCTCTTTATCTCATCAGATAAATACGCATGCGCAATCTTATTTCTTAATAGCCTTGCTTCCATCCAAAAATCTATTTCCCTGACTATTTCCATTTTTTGCATTTCAAGCAGCCTGTCTCGTAATGTGTCACTTTGCTTTGAAGAAAAAAATAATTCAAGACTCCTGAAAAAATTAATAGTTAACTCAACGCTTTTCTCAAATCTAAAAGAAAGAGAATCATAATACTCTAATTCATCAGGCGAATATGTTTTATTTGTATCATAAACAATAAATTTATCTATTGACGCCTTTAATAAATTAATTGCTTTTTCAATATCTTTAAATTGCTGTAAGAGCAAGTCTTTCCGCATGGTTTAATATATCCTTACAAAACAGATTGTTTTTTTTATAAACTATAACATCCAATTTTTGTTCACATTTTAAAAAGAACTTTTTTTCAATTTCAATTGATAAAGAAAGAGTATCCGCATTTTTATCCGGCATAATAAGAATATCAATATCTCCACCCTTCTTTGAATTATCTAATCTCGAACCAAATAGATAGATTTTACCTTTAAAGTCTTTTAATGCGTATTTAAGAGCTTCTCTCTCTTTTAAATCAAGCCGCATTATATTTTCCTTGATGTTTTAAGATAATATTATGTTTTAAAGCAGAAAATGTCAAGGTTTGATGAGGTAGATCTTTTTTTGAGGATAAAAAAATGAACCACGAAGGCTCAAAGAACACGAAGAGGGGATTAGAACTAATAAAGAAAATAATAAAAGACTTGAAGGAAACAATAAAAGGATTATCAAAGATTATTTATATCTTTTAAAATAAAAACTTTGTGCCCTTCGTTTCTTCGTGGTTAATAAAAATACTCTGGTTACAGACTTCATTTTTATAAAAAAAGCTGTCTGCATAATAATGCAGACAGCTTTTTAAAGCATTTTTATAGATTAATACTTTATTTAGTTGAACCAAATTTCCAGCTCGCTGTCAGCTGTGTACTGAATGATTCAGGAAGTCCTGAAACAACCCATCCACCTGTCATTAGAAGTTCCTGACTGATAACCCAGTCCAGACGAACATCTCCAAGTTTCAATGTCATACCGGCGCTGACTGTTACAGTATCTGTTGCTAAATCAGTTGTAGCTGTAGTAGTATTACTGGTGTCAAGCACAAGGTCAAGACCATATGCCAATTGTGTAGTTTTAACATCCTGTGTACCGTAAAGCATTTTAGATATGCCAAGTCTGGCTTCAAAAGCCTTTGAGAATATATATTCAAACCCTGTTGAAAAAACAACAGTAAATTCTGATGTTTCCACTTTCCTGCCATCCTGATTCCCGGGAGCTACAAGATCACCTATATAACCACTAGCTTCTCTCGTAATGCTATCAATATTGACACCAAGACCAAGAGCCCAATTAGCTTTTTCTGTAACTTTAACAAGATCTCCAAAACTGAGAGCTATATTATTCCTGCTGTATAGATAAGAATCCTTGTCATCAAGTCCAACGTCAAAGTTTCCGTCTCCATCTGTATCTTCCTGTCGAAGATAAGAACTGTCCATCTTATGAGATGCAAAAGCAATACCGATTATAAGATTATGAATTCCGTTTCTTAGAATAATTCGTCCATTAAAATCAAGAAGCATCGCTCCGTCTGTTCCATAATCATAATTGTAACTATGGGTTGGATCTACTGCCGTTGCTGCCCCGCCTGTCTCGGAATAAGACGCGCTTACTGAAGGAAGAGTTAAACCCAATGAAGCCTGTATATCCATAGAACCTAGTTTCATCAATACACCGGCTAAAAAACCCAATTCGTTCACACTTCTTTTCACGTCAGTGCTGTTATTATTGGCAGGAGTAACCGAATCACTAAAAGAAGTGCTGTTAACATCACTGTTACCCGCATAAGTAATCATAAAACCAAGTTTCATAAAATCCAAATCAAGTCCGGCAATCAGGTTAACTTTCGCGTTATCAGGAGTAATAGAATTACCAAAAGGATCATGATCTAGAATAGCCGCTGTACCTAAATCTCCAAGAGGAGCCCCATTAGGTATAGCATTCAAAGGAGCATATCCACCTACAGCTTGACCTACAACACCATAATAACTGTTCATATAGGCATATGGTCTTCCAATAAAAAGACCAAAGTTAACCGGTCCCACTTTCTTAAATACTCCACCCCATAACATATTTGCTGTTAATCCGGATGCCGATGGATCGCTATTATCTGTACCTGAATTAAACTGTCCAAACTCTCCATAAACTGCTTCCCTGTAGATATTGATAAACGCAGGATTCTGAAAAACAAATGAATCATCCTTGTCTAAAAAACGGGCCGATTCTCCAAAACCTGCCACACGTGAAACTGATGAAAAAGCCGGAAGCGAAACCATCAAAATCATTAATAAAACTAATGCAAGTCTAAATACTCTCATAAATAGATACCCTCCTAAATTTTAATTTAGTGAAATATTAACACATTTAAAATTCATGTAAAGACTTTTTTTCATGAATTTTATATATTTTGAAACTGGAGTTTACCTCTTCTTTGTGAACTTTGTGTCTTGCGGTTCAATCTCTTTACCCTCGAGTTTTGATAATAAATTCCTCAGCACCTTGCAGGAAACCAGGGCAATTACATATGGGCCTAAAACGCCCCCTGGCCCTGGGGTGTAAATT
>JAGLSM010000169.1 GCA_023135745.1 Spirochaetota bacterium
CACCCCATTCTTGAAGAAGAAGGATTCATTTCCAAATGTCAATCCATAAAAAAGCCAGCGTATCAGCCATGATAAATTGACTGAATTGGTAAACGGCATCAAAACTCCGAAATCTAATGTGCTGAAACTGGACCCGTCTGAAAGTTCAGTAACAGTAAGAGGCTTACCATATATTGATGTTATTTCAAAATTTAAGGAACGCGATGTTCCTGCCGGATTGTAATGCATACTGTGAATCCCGCTGTACATTGCAACCATTGCATTAGCCATACCTCTGGCTCTCGGATCTCTTCCGACATCCTCGAAATAATCAGCAACCGTGATATTCGCGAAGAACATCATCGTAATTATTGAAATCACCTTAATCCATTTTTTTGTATTCATTAGAGCCTCCTTTCATTAGCGCAGTAACAGCACACTACCGGTATATACTTTTCCCCCGGCCTTGATTTGATATAGATATACCCCACCGGGGATAAAAAATCCGTTTTTATCTTTACCGTCCCAAAAAACTTCGCCCTGTGCGTAAGTTCCGTCTCTTGTGAATGACCTGATTACCTGACCTTTTATATTGAATATCTTGACCTGATAAGTGTCATACGGTTTGTCAAACATAAATGTAAGTTTCATGTTACTGTACTGTCCGTCACCACGTCCCGGAGTAAAAGGATTTGGAGAAGCTTTTACATTATGTATTGTCTTTATGTCATCAATGTTTTTCTGCATTACCGCGTAGTAGGTATGCAGGTATCCGGCCTTGATACTTATTGTTTCCTGTGAAGAGTCTACCAGGCCGCCGATCATTATCCATTTCCTTGTTGTGTGTTTCCAATAATAAATTGCAAGGTCATTGGTACTCCACCCCTGTGCCTGAATATTGGAAATATCATAGTGAAGAACAATCTCAACATCGCCCTTGAAGCCTTCTTCAAGGATCGTATTATCAGAAAGATCAGTTACAATAAAATGATAAGCCGGAAGTATGGAACTGGAAGCCGGACTCTTGACAAGAGTATTATTTTCCGTGTCATTTGCCTGATCAGAACTCATTGTCTCAATCTGAATGTTAACCGAAATACCATTAATCAAAGTATCAGGCGGTACAATGAGCCTGGTTAGAGGATCATCAGGACACAGCACCTGCTGTTCATTTTGTGCCTGTGTATCCAGAGACTTATAAGTCATTTTAATATTCGTGATATTGTTAACAGTATTTACCACTGAAGTGTTGCTTCTTACAAGTTCCGTATTGTATTGAACAGGATCTATTGTTTTTCCGTTAGTCTGATACTGTTCCAGAGTAGGAGGCAGCACAACAATGTCATACTGACCTACAGGTATTTTATCAAGAACATAAACACCCGATGACGAGTCAACCACAGAATTGAAGTAAGATCCATCGGTATTTGTGGCCAGAGTTTCAGTACCCAGAAATTTAAGTGTAACAGTAGCACCTATGCTCTTTGGCTGAACCTGCCCGTAAAACCTTCCGAAGGTAGCGTTATCTATTAACAATTCATCCTTGCTGATTCCGGATGTCACAATATATTCCGCACTTCCTTCGTATTTTATCATACCTGAAAGTATGTTGGTAACCGGACCTGTCGAATCAACAATAGTTTTAACTGCATTTTTATCATAGCTGACAAAAATTGAAATTGTATCATATTGGAGCTTCTCCAGTTTTGTACCGGTATATGTAAAAGTTACAGTATTGTTGCTTACAGAATATATCAACCCTGACCCGGAAATTGTATTTGCAACAGCTGTTATTGTATAAAGATTGGTAAGATTAAGAGTAAAGGATTCTATACTGAACTGTTTGGACTTGTTTCTAAGCGCGACACTTATAACAGCAGAATCATCCATAGTGTAGATAGTCCTGTTAGTAACAATGGTTGGAATATATACAGCCTTTGCTCCTGATATGTACATCTCACTTTCTTCATCCTTGACAAGTATATCCAATCGCTGCTGAGCACTCGGATCAGATGATGGAGTACCAACTTTGATGAGCCCGTTTCCACCATCGTTATCAATGTAAAATCCATACTCGTACGATACAGGATTATTCAGATTTTGAATCAGGGTAAAACTGACAACATCTTTCTCGCCGGCCTTTAACAGATCATTAGTATAGTACAAATAGAGGTTCGTGCTGTTAATTACCTCTATTACAGCGGATTTTGTCGAAGAAATTGAGCTTATATTAGTCAAGAGTTGAGGAATTACAACCAGTGCAGTGTATATATTATTTGAACCGCTTCCTTCATTGGTTATTGAAAGTGAAACAGTATTTGTTACATATACAGACTGGTTTTCAGAGGCATATACCCATGTGGTATTCAGCCATCCTGTCCCTACAACCGCAGGCATTACAAACGAATTGGTTAAAGCCCCGATGTTTTCAGGAACAGATTGAGCATAACCATTTCCATTATCAATATAACACACCCAATTCTGATTGGTTGTCCCGTGAGTAAATCCGTCAACAAGGGTGAAGGTCAGAGAATCAAAATCACCGTTAATAACAGGAGCACTTGAATAATCAATAAAATAAGTATTTCCTGTATTGCTGATTGAAGACAAACCGACTTTTGAACTTGTGGCAGAAATAATAGAAGTGTAAATATCCGGCACAACAACCTTTGCTCTGGTGAGACTGCTTGAACCGCTTCCATTATTTAGAAGATACACGACTATTGTATTTGTAGCTTTAGTTGTATCAGTTTGTGTCGGATCTATTTTCGCGCTTGGCGCGTTTACAATTTTTATTGTGTTTTCAGCTCCAGGCGCATACACGTTGGAAGAGTAAGTGCTGTTGCTGACCACAGTATCAAAAACAAGATTACTTATTGAAGTGATCGAATTTGTTATGTCAAAACTAACTGTGTCAATAAGAGTTGGACTAAAATTGGTATAGGTAAGAATAATATTAGTTCCATCGTAACTTATTGAAGACGCTCTTGTACTTATCCGGTTTGTACATCCCGAGTTAAAAGGATCCGGAACTTTTATCGTTACCTTTTCAACATCATTGCTTCCCTGGCCAAAATTCGATAATACATATACCAGTCTGGCATTGGTAGAAGTTGTGTAGATTTCCTGTTCCACAAACCATGCTTTAACCAAAGGTTTCGGCATTCCGAAGCTTGCCACATTTGTTCCGTTTATGACAATACCGTTTGTGTAGTTAGTTCCTATTGTATTAAAATTAACCAGTATATTCCAGAATACGTTTGTATTCCCTGATTCAAAATAATCACTAAGGCCAAGCGTTATAATATCATTTGATTTAGGAGCAAGTGTGTTTGTATAATTTAATATAACAGTATATCCGGTTATCGTTATATCCTCAGTTTTCGCACTTGAAATCACTAGCCCATTAGTCAGAAACACTGACTGTGGAATATCAAATTTAACCTTTTGTATGTACGAATCCTGCGATCCTGACTGGGGACTCTTATTATCAATATATATTGTAAACTGATTGGAAGTTGAGGCAGAATCAATATTAACAGGTGTAACATGATATTCGGCCCTGTACTCCGGAAATGTAACAAGAGTAGACAGAGTTTTACCGGCTGCAACGCCGGAACTGACAAGATCATTTGTATTTGTTGTATTTGCCACCTTTACAACCCAGCTCACGGGGGAACCTGAAGTTGTTGTAGCATTATCGTATCCAATAAATGATACACTATCGTTGCTGGTAATTAATAATCTCTCATTTGAAGAATACTGTACATATATTCTTCCGTTTGCGAACCAGTTTGTTGATCCTGAGATTGTACTTATAATATTAGATGCTGACGTAATAAAGGAAGGTGGAATTATCTCAACAAGCCTTATATGGTTGCCTGCTGATCCGCTGTTACTCAGAGAAACAACATATGATTGTGAAGTAACATCAACAAAGAGAGTTGCAGGCTCAAGATATGACAACGCTGAAGCCGGAGGAAGAACCATACTTAAAACATTAGTATAGTAGTAAGAGTCAATTAGAGCATTTGAATCGGCATCTTTCCATATACCATCACCATAATCAATCTGAGTAGACCAGACAGTATTTGTTTCTGCCTCTTCAAACTGATTACTGAGATTCATTGTAACTATATCGTAGTTCCCGCCGTCCAGAAGAGTTGTAAATGTTACAATTATATCCCTTCCATTAATGCTTACCGTTGAAGGTTTCCCCGTTGAGATATTTCCCAATGAAGGCATTATAAAAGGCTGTGGAACTGTAATCTTGAATCTGGAATTACTATAGCTACCTACATTTGTTCCATTTATGTATCTCACACTTACAATATTTGTATAATCTGTTGTAAATATTGAATGATCATTTATATCGCTTTCATAAACAGTGAAATAAGGCTGAACCGTAGCATGCTGATTTGTAAATCCCTGCGGCATAAGAATTGTTTCATTCAAGGTTGTTCCTGCATTATCAACATAAATTCCCCAGTTTACTGTCTGAAGAGGAAATGTGTTATAATCAACCTTGACAGTCAGATATATTTTATCCATTTCTCCCGGAGAAAGCTTATTTGTGTATGTAATAATAACATTAGTTGAATTGGTTACTACTTCAGGACTTGCTTGCGTATAATTCAGGAATGTATTGGATACCCCTATAACCTTTGAGTTAAATACAGCTGGAAGCACAATCCTGGTTTTTGTTATATCATTGCTCCCTCCACCCCAGTTGGAAACTGTAACTACAAAGGTATTAGTCCGGGTTCCGTCAGGTGTTGTATAAAAAACTCTTGGAACAAGGGAAACCGCGCCTCTTGCCGGAGGAATAAAAAATTCAATATTTTTACTGTTCCCCCCGCCCTGCAGCACATTTGTTATTTGAGCTTCATGCCGGTCATTTATAGCATAAACGATAAAACCGGCGATCCGGCTATCATTGGCATGATCAATAATTTTAAAACTTACAGTATCCGTAATGCCCGCGGGTATATTGGTGGGAGAACCCGCGGCGTTATAGTCTACTAAAACATACGCGTCATTAGTTGCAGTTTTATCTATAAATAGCATTTCTCCAATAGTTATAATATCACTAGTCATTGTAGACTGTATAATATTTGTCGAAATTTCAGAAGGAAGGAATAC
>JAGLSM010000017.1 GCA_023135745.1 Spirochaetota bacterium
ATCCGATGAATTAAGGGACAGCCTGAATCCGTAAGATCCACGTTCTATCCCATTTAATTGATAGAACGCAGATCTTTATGGATGCAACTAATCTTTTCAATTATCTATAATACCAAAATAACCTCTTTATGCCTGAAACCAGGCTTGACTTTTCCAATAACTCGTTTATGATTTAATTACAAGTAGCTTTTAAAGCTATGAAATCAACCCAAAAAAAGCGAAAATAAAGAAACGATTTTATGCTAAACAAGACAATCAATAAAAAGTATAAAATAATAGGAAATATAGGCGAAGGCGGGATGAGTAAAGTATATCTTGCCAGGAATATTCATGATGAAAAAAAAGTAGCAGTAAAGTTTCTCAAAACCGGAACAATATCCGACAGAATCGAAGACCTTATAAGGTTCCGCGGAGAAGCGGCAATCATATCTGTACTCAAGCATCCAAACATAGTAAAAATCCTTGAAATAGGTGAATATCAAAAAAAACACTATATTGTTATGGAGTATCTCAATGGAGAAAGTTTATCCGATAAAATATTGCATAACAGAAAATTCAAGGTAGATGATGCCGTAGAAATAGTAAAGCAAATATGCAAAGCCCTTGCCTACATACATGGTTTAGATATAATACACATGGATTTAAAACCCGGTAACATTATAATAAACAGTAATGTGAAATTAATAGACTTTGCTCTCGCTCAAATTAAAGAATTTACTCAAATAAAAAACACGGATGAGATTGTAGGCACATTCAGTTACATGTCTCCTGAACAAAGCGGTACTGTAAAAAGTGAAGTTGACCAGAGGAGCGATCTTTACTCTCTTGGAATAATATTTTACCAGATGCTAAGCGGTAAACTCCCATATAGAGGAAAGAGTATAAGTTCAATTATTCACCAGCATATATCTAAAACTCCAATACCCCTTGACAAGGGAAACAGAGAGATACCTGAAATAATTCAGATGATTGTAAAAAAACTAATGGAAAAGGATCCTGACAAGAGGTATCAAAGTACCAAAGGATTATTATCTGATCTTATAAGGTTTGAAAAGGGAGACAGATCATTTAATCTTGACCTGCTGAACATTTCTATAAAACTTACTTATAAAACCAAGCTTGTAGGAATAGATGATAAATTAAAAAAAATAAAAAGGCTTTTTGATCATAGTCTTGAAAAAAATGGTTCAGCATGTCTTATAAGCGGAGAAGCCGGATGCGGTAAGACACGGCTGTCAGAGGAATTGCATACTTATGTTTCTTCAAATGGAGGAAATTTCATTTCGGGAAAATGTTTTTCATCAGAGAATCCTGAACCATATGCTCCTTTTAAAGACGCGCTTAATATCTATATAAACAGGTTCAACAGGTATTCAGAAAACAAAAAAAAGAAAATTATAGGAAAAATAAAAAGCCGGACAGGAAACCTTGGAGAAGCCATATTAAAGCTCAACCCGATGCTTAAGACAATAATCGGTAAAACCCCGCCCCTTGTTAAACTGGAACCTGAAAGAGAGAACGAAAGATTTCTGATGGTTGTGAGCAAATTCTTCCAGGCTCTGGGAGCAGCTGAAAACGGTCTTGTCCTGAAACTGCAGGACCTTCAATGGGCTGATGAAGGAAGCATAGAAATCCTGAGTTTCATACTTGATAATATAAACAATATTCCGTTATTCCTTATCGGCACTTACAGGGACAACGAAGTAAAACCGGGGGGGAGGCTCTCAGGTCTGATAACAACAGCAAAATCCCAACCTAAAAGTTCAGTTAAACAAAAAAAGTTTCACAAGATTCATCTGGACCTTTTTAACAAAAAAGAAATGAACAGCTTTGTATCGGATATGCTGCGTGACAAACAGGAAAATATACAGGAGATTTCGCATTTTGTTTTCCGGAAGAGCAAGGGAAATCCGTTTTTTGCGACTGAACTGATAAAACAGCTTATACTGAACTCTGCAATTTTTTACAAAAGAAACCGTTGGCATATTAACAAGCCGGTCCTCAAGAAAACTCAAGTATCCGAATTGATAGCTGACATACTACTTAACAGGATAAAGAATTTAAACAGGGTACAGAAAATAATACTGTCATATTCGGCAGTAATAGGCAAAAAACTGGACATATCCCTTTTATATACTCTTTTTACTAACTCAAAGAAAAAACGGATATATTTTTCAAAAGAGAGAATTAAGGAAGCTATTGATGACGCTGTTTCTCTTCAGCTGCTTGAAAAAAACAATCAGGATAGAGGAAATTCTCTTTTTATTCATGACAGAATAAAAGAAGCTTTTTACAAGAATATAAAATTAAAGAAGAGAAGACAGCTTCACCTTCAGATTGCCGGAGCCCTGGAAAATATAAATAAAACTGCACTTAAGAAGGATATTCAAAATTGTGAAGTACTGTTTGATCTGGCTCATCATTATATAGAAGCAAAGGCTCCTGAAAAATCTCTGGAATATTCTTACCAGGCAGGGATTAAATCCAAAAATAACTACGCAAATGAAAATGCCGTAAAGTACTTTACAATTGCAAGAAACATTTTGCTAAGGAGTGGAGATAAAACCAGTAAAATGTGGATTAAATGTACTGAACATCTCGGAGAAATATACCTGACAACTGGAAATAATGACAAAGCTATCAGGATATTTAATGAGATCCTGGATTTGATGCAGACTAAGACACAGAAGGCAAACATTTATAGACAGATAAGCTCGGGATATTTTAAAAAAGGAGATCTTAAAAACTGTGAATACTACGGCAGAATCGCCTTAAAACTCCTTGGAGAAAGAGTTCCTAAAACAAAGATAATATTGATATTGAGTATGATAAAAGAAACATTCCTGCACATACTTCATTCAGTTTTTCCTGGAGTCTTCCTAAAAAAGAAAAATACTGCAAATAGTGAAAAAAGGTTGAGGCAAACACTGATAATCCAGACTTATAACTCATTAAGCTGGTCATATGTTCTATCAGATACATGGAATTTCATCAGAACCGTACTCAGAATGCTCAACATATCCGAAAGCAGAATAGGTAAATCAAAAGAACTTGCTATGAGCATGGGATTTTATGCCGCCGGTTGTATGGCCATACCTCTTTTTAGCAGGTCGTTGAAGTATCATATCAGGGCGCTCAAAATTAAGAATGAACTTGGAGATGAATGGGGATCTGCACAGTCTCTTCAATTTTTGGGATACCTCTTTGAATGGAAAGCCGATTTCCATAGAAGCATCGATTATTTCAGTAAAAGTCTGGATATATTCAAAAAGATCGGGGACACTAAAGAAACAACAATGTCCCAAAACGGTTTAGTATCAAACTACTATAATTTATCCGATTATAAAAAGACACTTGATATTGGTATTGAGTATTTAGATTATTGCAAGAATAGCCTGGATAAATTTGGCATAGGAGATTCATACAACAATTTTTCAAAATGCTATATTGCCATGGGTGATTTTAACAACGCCGAAAAATACGCCAGGCAGGCATTAAAAATAAGTAATGAAAAGAATATGAGTTTGAATTACTGTATTTCAAATACATATCTCGGTGTAGTTAATATAAAAAGAAAAAATCATGATACCGCATTGAAGTATCTCAATATAGCAAAAGATGTTTTTAAAAAAAACAAGCTTCTTAAACAATATTCTGTATTTCTTTATTTTTATTTAGCTCAGGCCTATATTCAAAAGTATAGGGAAAGTCCCAATTCAAAAGTGATATTAAAGAAAATAAAAAAAACATGCAGATCCGGAATTAAAAAATCAAAACCATGGCCGACCCACTACCCTGTGGCACTTAGAACTATGGCCAATTATTTTGCATTAATAGACAAAAGTAAAAAAGCAGAAAAACTCTTCATTGAGGCGATAAGCCTCTGCCGGAAAAGAAACCTGCAATATGATCTTGCTAAATCACTCTACGATTACGGACTTTTTCTAAAATACAAAGGCAGAGAGATTGATACCATGTTTAATCTTGAATATGCATACAAAATTTTTAAAGGAATTGATTCAAAACTATTCCTGCAAAAAACCGGTGATCTTCTAGGCATTAAAGAAGAACATAGAGCCATTGACAGATTAAAAGACAAACAGAAACTCATTTCTCTAATCAAGGTAAGTCAGAATATCAGTTCAATTCTAAATCTCAATGATCTTTTAAAACAGATAATATCAAAAGCAATTGAAGTCACCGGTGCCCAAAGGGGACACTTATTTATTGTTAATGATAAAACAAAAAAGCTTGAAATTAAAGCCAGCACAAGTCCATTAAATGGAAAAATCAAACATTACTCTACCAATATAGTAGAACAGACATTCAAGACCCATAAGGCCATTATAACAACAAATGCGGAAATCGAAAAAGAGTATAAACAGTTCAACAGCATTGTTGAATATGGGCTGAAATCAATCCTATGTATTCCCATTATCCGTCATAAGAAACTAATAGGCGTTTTTTATATTGATAACTATCTATCAAGCGGGGTTTTTTCCGACGAGGATGTTGAACTCTTAAATGTCTTTATGGTTCAGGCGGCAATCGCCATTGAAAACGCAATAGTATACAGCAAAATTGATAATCTGAATAAAAACCTGGAATTGGAAATATTAGACCATAAAAAGACAGGTAAAAAACTGCTTAAAGCACGTGATCAATTGGCAAAACGTGTAGATACTCTTGAAGGTTTTCTCCCTATCTGTTCATTCTGTAAAAAAATTCGGGATGATGACGGAAAATGGAACAATATAGAAACATATATAACAAAAAGGTCAAAAGCCAAATTCAGTCACGGTCTTTGTCCTGACTGCCTGAAAAAAAACTATCCTGAACACTCAAATCTGGTTTAAAGTATGTTTAACTTATTACAACTTGTTTAGAAATGCAGGGTTTGTTGGATTAGAAATATCATAAAGAACAACACCATCATTTCCTGTTAGAATCATAGTGTCGTCTGTAACAATTACATCATAACCATTATAACCCTGTAATCGAACCTCTTTTGACACATTGCTTACATCTGAAACATTAAATATCTCCAAACCATCATATCCATCACAAACATAAGCATAAGCTCCGCTTACAGCCAATCCATATGGGGCATCCATTCCTATAATATCAGTAACAAACATGTTAGATATATCACTTATATTTATTACCTCAAAACGGCTGCTTGGACCGTCAATAAAAGAGCCGTCTCTTAATGTTACATAAGCAAAATTTGATTGTACGACTACAGGATCATAGGACCGTGCGTGTGTAAGCCTGGACAAATAAACCGGATTTGCTCTATTAGAAATAGAATATACATAAACACCTTCATTACCGCCAAGAAACAATAAATTCCTGTCTTTAACCGGAAAAATTGTTTCAATATCCCATCCAATTTCAGCATCTCCAACAGCATCAGGATTTGTTGGATTTGAAATAGAAAACACCTTCATTTGTGAATATTTTAATGAATACAAATAATTGTCAACAATGGAAAATCTCGCCATCGAGCCTCCAGTACTTGACAGCATGGTTGTAGCAGAATCTGAACTGCATCCAACTCCACATCCAAACCCGGAGTCATCACCAAGATCACCGGTAGCGCCATAATAATTGCCGGTGGCATCCGGAATAATTCTAATTAGCCGGGGATCAGTAAGCATGCTAATATCATATACATGCAAATTTCCATAACTGTCAGCATATAAGGCATTACTATAAACAGCAATATCTATATTATTAGAAATAGCTATTGTACTAAGCCGAATTGGATTTAATGGAGTAGAAATATTAAAAATATGAACACCGCGAAATCGATCATTTACAAATAATGTTGAACCTTTAATCCAGATTTTTCCCGGCTCTGTTATTGTATTTGGATCAAGAACTGCCCGAGATTTACTATTCATCGCACTAACAAAAAATAAAAAGACTACTAAAAAACTAATTATACGTGACATAAAATTCCTCCAACTATTTAAGAAATGAAAGAGTCCTGGATACTGTCTATAAAATCTAATCGATTACTTCATTTCTTCTTGATAAATCTGGTTTCCCACACCTAATTATACTATTATACATCATAAATGACGGCTTTTCAATTATTTCTCTGATTTAGAACAGCAAAATTAATATTATTAGCAATATTTTAACAAAAAATGTCAGGACTGAAAAGCAAGCAAATATTTATACAAAAATAAGATTTATCTAAGTATTTTTTTACTAATGTACTATAATTAAAGCATAAGCTGGTAAACTGAGGTTAATAAGATGATTAAAAAAGCTTTATTTGTTTTTTCTATTGTAATTCTACTAAACTCTGTCCTATTCGCTTCCAAGGGTTTTTATGTTCATTTTGGTCCATCATATGAAAATATCACTTTTACATATAATTCCTCTCCAAGTAATTCAATAAAATATGCTACAGAATATGCATTCGGGGCCGGAGCAGTTACTTTCGGCTATATGTTCAACTGGTTTTCATTTGATGTTTCATTATCTCTGGATACAATTTATACCTCAATGACCCTCTCCTCCGGCACTAATCTTTCCAATTACACCTACACCGGTGATGAGCGACTGCATTATGGAGGAATATCCATTGACTTGAATTTCTATCCTCTGGAATTCTTTATAACTGATGGTTCTAGCAAAATCAAACCATACCTTGGGATAGGTTACGAGCTTCTCGCGTTTATTGACAATAATAACGGCGGGAACGGATTATTCGGATATTCAATAACACTGGGTGCCGGCATAAAATGGTTCTTTGGTAAAAACGCAGAAGACTTTTATATCGGCTTCGGCTTCAAATACAGGCTTTTAACGTTAAACAACAATTATTCATCAGGAGTCAGGTCTGATATTCCTTCGGGAGAATCTATTACAGATACAGCCTCATATAGTTTTTCTCTATATGCAGGGTATCTTTTCTAACAGCGGAGTAATTTCTGAAAGATATATTCTTTATTCTTCCAAGTGAATCAGAGTACAATCCTGTAATAAAAAAGTTAACCCCAAAAATTCTGCCGGATTATAACTTTATTTCTGTCATAGCAAATGACTCCTGCAATTTCTATTTTGTAAAATCAGGAATCGGAAAAAAGAAAGCAATATCAACCGTAAGAAAAATCTGCTCGGACTTCAAACCCCATCTTATAATATCTTCTGGATGCTGCGGAGGTTTAAAATCCTATATAAAACCATACAGTATTTTTTCACCGGTTGAAGCGCTGTCTGAAAATAATAAGAGCTGCAGGCTTCTAAGCCTTAGAAGCAAAATATACAAATCCTCTATTTTTGAAGGAAAATCCTTTTCTGTTAAAAAACCCGCGGACAGGGGAAAAAAATTACTGATTGCAAAGTATCATCCTGAAGCTTTCTTTGTAGATATGGAAACATATTGGGTAGCAAAGACATCCAAAGATCTTGGCATCAGATGCTCTTCTTTAAGAATCTCTGTTGATAGTCTAAAAAATAATATTCCGACTTTTAGTAAAACACATATGTCTATAAGCAAAGTTAAAAACTTTTTTTTAAAACTTATTTATAAACACAAAGCATCAAAGGCAATGAGAAAACTGTCAGGAATTATTGAAGAATTGCTTGTTCAATTTTGAAGTTTATCTAAGAAGCTGTTGTATAATCTGGCAAACAAAGTATTATGTGAAATTACATCAGTTGCAGAAACTCATTTTTTTGAAAATGCACTGTGTGAGTAGCAAATGACTCTATAAGCAAATAAATTTACATCAACAGACATGCTTCTTTGGGTAATTAATTAAATACGTTTGCGAAGCAACTCCGAAGGAGAATTTCATTTTTAAAAAAATAGGGTTATGCAACGCACCCCTAATCCAGTCTAACCGGAATGTCATTTTCCTTCAGATGATGCTTGACCTGATCAATACTGAGTTCACGAAAGTGAAACAATGAAGCAGCAAGAACCGCATCCGCATGTCCATCCTGTATAACTTCAGAAAAATGAGAAAGATCTCCAGCTCCGCCTGAAGCAATTACCGGGATTTTCACTGCATCTGCTACAGCCCTGGTTAAGGCCACATCGTATCCGTTTTTAGTTCCGTCACAATCCATACTGGTTAATAGTATTTCTCCGGCACCTCTTTTTTCTACCTCAACAGCCCACGAAACAACATCAATACCTGTCGGAGTTCTTCCTCCGTGTATATAGACTTCCCAATCTTCTGTATTTTTTTTGGCATCAATAGCAACAACAACAAATTGTGAACCAAATTGTTCAGCTCCATCGTTTATGAGCTGTGGATTTTTTACAGCCGCTGTATTTATTGATGTTTTATCCGCCCCGGCAAGAAGCATCATTCTCATATCGTCTACGGTTCTTATTCCGCCGCCTACCGTAAAAGGAATATAAACCGATTCAGCTACCCTTTTCACAACATCTATCATTGTACCGCGGTTATCACTTGATGCTGTAATATCCAGGAATACCAGTTCATCCGCTTTCTCTTTATCATATTGAATGGCATTTTCGACCGGATCCCCGGCATCAACAATATTTACAAAGTTAACACCCTTGACCACACGGCCCTTGTCTACATCAAGACAAGGAATAATCCTCTTAGCAAGCATTATTCACCTCCGTAATTGCGTCCTGAAGAGTAAACTTTTTTTCGTAAAGAGCAATACCAACCACTACACCCCACAGATTTTTTATATCCGCTCCCGCAAGGGTTTTTAAATCTTCAAGACTTGAAATGCCTCCTGAGGCAATCAGAGGATTATCGATGGATTTCCCCATCTCTCTCTGCGCTCTTATGTTTGGACCGCTTAGGGTGCCGTCGGTATCGATATCGGTAAAAAGGATTCCGGCAAGTTCATCATTATTAAATGAGGCTGCAAAATCGTAACTGTCGATATCAGCTTCTTCCTGCCAACCGTGAACAGATATTTTTCCGTTTTTTGCATCCGCGCCAACAATAATCCGACCGGGATAGTCTCTTGCTAATGAATGTACCAGTTCGGGATTTGTTACCGCCGATGTTCCAAGAATAATTCTGTCTATACCAATATCAAGATAACGCACGGCATCTTCACGGCTTCGGATTCCTCCGCCTATCTCGAGAGAACAAGTCACAGTTTTTCTTATTTCTTTTATTATATTGAAATTAACTTCTTTTCCATCTTTTGCACCATCAAGATCAACAAGGTGTATTATCTGCGCTCCGGAATCTTCCCAGAACCCTGCACGTCTTACAGGATCATCATCATAAATTTTAACACGCTTATAATCACCTTTATAGAGACGGACACACTTACCATCAATCAAATCTATAGCAGGAATTATTTTCATAAGAGTTTACCAAATTGACTTATTATTGAGAGTCCCTTTCTCTGACTTTTTTCCGGATGAAACTGACAGGCAAAAACATTTTCCTTCGCGATAGAAGATGCGAAGGTATAGCCATAGGATGTATTGGTAGCAATCAAAGTTTTGTCTTCCGGGACAACATAATAAGAATGAACAAAGTAAAAATAATCTCCGGTTTCTACTTCATTTAACAGCGTAGTATCCTTTGTTTTTTCAACCTGATTCCATCCCATATGAGGGATCTTAAGATCATGTTTGAATTTGCGGACTTTCCCCTTGAAAAGACCAAGCCCCTTTACCGAATGACCATCCTCATCACTGTCCTCAAATAAAAGCTGAAGGCCGAGACAAATACCAAGAAACGGACGGCCTGAATCTATAAATCCAAGAATAGCCTTGTCAAGTTTCAGATTTTTTATATTCTCTACGGCTTTACCAAAGGCTCCGACTCCCGGGAGGATTAAACCCTTTGCTTTCTTAACATCCTGCGGGCTGTCTGTTATTATTGTCTTTAAGCCCATCTTTTCAAGGGCCTTGGCAACACTTCGTAAGTTGCCCATACCATAGTCAATTATAGCAATCAATCCAGAACACCTTTTGATGACGGAACCGCGTTTCCTGGAATTATTGTAACAGCCTTTTTAAGAGCCCTGGCAAAAGCCTTGAATGATGCTTCTATCATGTGATGAAGGTTATCACCTGATTCTACAATAACATGAAGGGTTATTCCCGCGTGCAGTGAAACAGCCTTGAAAAATTCGTGAGTCAACTCTCCGTCAAAATCACCGGTCTTACCCTTTAATTCAGGACCTTCATAACGGTAATGAGGCCGACCTGATATATCAACAAGAACCCTTGCTCTTGCTTCATCCATAGGAACAGAGAATGTCCCATATCGATTAATTCCCTTTTTGTCGCCTATCGCAGTTTTAATACATCGGCCGATACATATCCCGATGTCTTCAACTGTATGATGATAATCAACTTCCACATCACCTACAGCATCAACACTTAAATTAAAACCGGAGTGATGAAGTAATAAATCAAGCATATGCGTTAAAAACCCTACCGGAGTCTTTATCGTACCAATCCCTGAACCCTCAATAGAAAGTTCTACTTTTATCTTTGTTTCATTTGTTTCTCTGTTAACAGTAGCTTTTCTCATTTTAATATCCTTTAAGCATCCTTGATTCTTAAGCTGATACTCTGCGCGTGCGCATCCAGACCTTCTGATTCCGCAAATTTTACTGATGTTTTAGAAAACCTTTGAAGATCAGTCCGCGAAAAACTTATTATTGAACTTCGCTTCATAAAATCATAAACACCAAGCGGTGATGAAAAACGGGCAGTACCGGCAGTTGGAAGAGTGTGATTGGGTCCGGCAAGGTAATCTCCAATCGCCTCCGGAGTAAATTCACCAATAAAAACAGCTCCCGCATTCTTAACAGACTGTATCACATTATCCCTGCTTTGTGTTGTAATTACTTCAAGATGTTCAGGCGCGTAGAGATTAATAATTTCATAGGCTTCTTTTTCAGAATTCACAATTACAGCCAGACCATTTTGATTGACTGCTTTTTTTATTATATCATACCTCTTTTGATCATTAAGTCTTTCATTCATTCTAATAATAACTCTTTTTAAAAGAGTTTTGGACTCTGTTACAAAAACAACTTTCGCGTCTTCATCATGTTCAGCCTGAGCAAAAAGATCTGCCGCTATATAATCAGGATCAGCAGAATCATCAGCATAGATAAGCACTTCAGAAGGTCCCGCTATCATATCAATATCTACATAACCATACAGCAGTCTCTTAGCCTCAGCTACATATTTATTTCCCGGTCCGCAGATTTTGTCAACTGCACTAACTGAATCAGTACCTAAAGCCATAGCCGCAATAGCCTGAGCGCCTCCTATCTTGTATATTTCATCAATTCCTGATATGGAAGCAGCATACAATACAGCATCTGAAAGATTTCCTGTTTTATCAGGCGGAGTACACATGATAATACGAGGAACACCTGCTATTACAGCAGGAACAGCATTCATTAATACAGTAGATGGATAAGCGGCCTTACCTCCGGGAGCGTAAAGACCAACAGAAGGAATCGGCCCGATTTTCTGACCAAGTAGAGACTGATTATCAGTATAATACCATGACTCCATTTTTTGATGGAGGTGATAATCGTAAATTCTCTTTTTTGCAGTATCAATGGCTTCTTTTAATTCAGAACTAATATTCCTGTGAGCATTATCCAGAGCTTCTTTGGAAACCATTATTGAGGCCGCGTCTAAATCAACACCGTCAAATTTTTTGGTGAAAGAAAAAAGGGACTTATCCCCGTTATTTTTTATTTGATTGATTATATCGATAACTGTTTCAGTCACAGGTCCGTTAATTTCAAAATCATTTCTTTTTTTACGGAACCTTGTTACAGCAGACTTAAAAGATAATTCTTCAAGTTGAAGGATTGATTTATCCATTTGATTTTATTTTTTTCTTCTGCTTTCTACTTCGTTATATAACTTGAATTTCATTGCCTGCTTCGACCACGCTGAGTTTGATTTTGCGATTTTATCAAAAATTGAATTTGCTTCCGAATATCTATTGGCACCTAGAAGCGCATGAGCTTTTTTCCATAATGCTGTATTATGAAAACCGCTTTGTGAGGATTTAGAAATTATTCTATCGTATGTTTTTACAGCATCATTAAATTTCTTCATCTGAAGATAGGCATTACCCATTGCAAGCAGAGATACGGAAAAAAGATAAGTACCGCTTCCATAGTCCGCGGCTTTTTTATAATTCTCTACAGCATTCTTAAATTTTTTATTAAAAGTATAATTAATATTACCCAGATAAAAATTTGCCTTTGCCGCAGCATAGGTCCCTGAGTAGCCTCTGATAACTTCTTTTAATTTACTATCAGCTTCACTTATTTTTTGTGTCACATTTTTACTTAATAAAATCTTGCCGGCTTCTCCAAGTAACGCGTCTGCACTGAGGTTTCTGGATGAGAGATTGGCAATATAGATAATTAGAATTAGTATGACCGCAGCAAATACAAGCAATAGATTTTTAATCTTTTTTTTGTTATGTACAATATAGTGGCGTAAATTAATTACATGCTCAAGAAGCCAATTAACCTTTAGCTCAGATTTGCTCATTTTATGCTGTTTGTATTGATTCATACCTTAACCCTGATTCTTTTTTGATTCTGTTTTTGGTTTGTCTGTCTTTTTTTTATTGCCTTTATCATTGCCTTTATCA
>JAGLSM010000170.1 GCA_023135745.1 Spirochaetota bacterium
GATTAAAAACGGCAGTATTTGGAGAAAATATTTTTTTAAAATCTTTTTCAAGTTTGACCTTTAAATCGTCTCTTTGTGCAAAATTCAAAGATTTAATGATTGCCAGGTCGAAGAATACCTGTTTCTTTTTTTTATTAATTCGAAAATCATGGTATGAAACGATTTCATTATTCTTATTTATGTACCTTTTTAATTTCTTTTTCATTTTATCAATTTCAGGATTCTCGGTATCAATCGGATCAACATGGACTGATACATAGACTCTTAAAGATTCAACCAGTCTGTTATGCACCTTGTCTGTTATTGAATGTGCATGACCAATACTCAATTTATTATTAACTTCGATATCCAGTGAACCCCAGATTGAAACCCCGTATGTATGAAGAATTATATCATGAACACCAATCACTTCCTTCTCTTCAAGAACAGCCTTTCTTATATTATTTATCATTTCTTCTGAAGGGGCGGAACCCAAAAGATTACTCGCGGAATTTCTTAATATATGTATACCAGAAAAGATTATAAACACTCCCATAAGAAGAGCAACAAGACCATCAAGCCAGAGAATCCCCAACCTCATTCCAATCATTGATGCCACAACACCAATAGTTGTAAAAGCGTCACTTCTGTGATGAATCCCATCAGCAATTAAAACCTGCGAATTTATCCTTTTTCCAAAATCAATTGAA
Source organism: Spirochaetota bacterium (assembly GCA_023135745.1). Lineage (GTDB taxonomy): Bacteria > Spirochaetota > JAGLSM01 > JAGLSM01 > JAGLSM01 > JAGLSM01. The sequence continues at coordinate 690 of JAGLSM010000170.1, forward strand.
ATACGAGCCATCAATTCCTTAACAATTATTGTGATGATAACAACTATACAAACACCTATCTGAAAATCAACAGTTGTTTTAGAAATAAACTTTTCAAAACCGTATCTTATAAATTCAACCCCGGTAACAATCAATAATACCGAAATTATTAAAGCGCCTATTTCTTCTATACGTCCATGTCCAAAGGGATGTTTTTCGTCAGCTGGTTTTGACCCATATTTAAAACCAAGTAGAACAATAATAGATGTTCCGGAATCAGAGAGGGTATGAACAGAATCAGCAATTAAGGCAAGACTGTTTATTAAAAGACCTAAACCCAGTTTTATAATAAATAATAAAACATTTATTATAATACTTCCCGCGCCCGCGATCAGACCATATCTCTTTCTAAGATCAGCCCTGCTCATTTTATTATGGCGCTTTATAAATACTCTAATCAGAAATTTGCTTATAACCTTCATACAATGATTACTTTATTTATTAACAACATAATACTTATAGATAAACCATCTATCAAACTTCTTGTATAAAGAAAAGTAATAGTCTTTCCTTTCAATTAACCGATTCTTTTTATAGACAATATTACACAGGACTTCGGCATCTTCACCAAGCGTCAGTTTGTCCCGGTTAATGATTATTCTTTTAACAAAAAATTTCACTATTGTCTTTGCCGGGAAATCCTTTAGAAATACCTTGAAATCAGCAAGAACCTTTCTTTTATTCATAAAAGATGCTGTTCCATATCTATTTGAGTAGTTATTGAAAATCCCTATTAATTTCAATACATCAATGTATCTGAAATAAGCCTGCCAGTCTCTGCGCATTTTTGAATTAATTGTAAAACTTACAGTCTCTCCAGGAGTAAGCTTCTGACCCATATAAACCTGTCTTTGAGTATTCATCTTTTTAACAAGGTGATCTACCCTTCTCGGCGGACGGAGTATAAACCTCAGACTATTTGATGCAACTCTGCGGTCCACATTGGATCTTGCCGGGTTCTGAAAAAAGTATCCGGTAATCTCATAATGATCCGGCTCAACAAGACGGAAAAGCTTTTCTATATCAATGACCCGCCCAAAGTGTTCCTTCGGTTTAAGAGTCACCAGCCTTTGCCCTGAAACATTATAACGGTTTTTCATGCGGTATAAAAAAAAGTTGTCACTGTATTTTACAGCTATGTTTTTGAGATTACGTATTCTGAAGGCAAAATTCTGAAAGATATGTTTTGAAAGATTTATTTTAAGAGTTTTATTCCCTTTGTTAACAATATAAACATATACCGGGATTTCCCGCTTTATCCTGTAAATCTGGCGAAGAAGTTTAATCCTCACCTCTATAGGAGGTTTTTCCAGAAAATCTTTTCCATATATAATTATTGATTGAATCATTATAAAAATGACTATTAGTAACTTTTTCACAATCTACTCCCAATTAAAAACTTTTCCTAATATACTCATCTAACTATATTTTATCCAATGTATCGGACAAAAACGGATTATAGACTTTAAAATCATAATTTTAAACATACTACAATCTAATCATTAGTATCGGCCGTTTTTTACCACATTTTTACAATTGTTTGCAAGATTAAGGAGTTATAATGGATCTGCTAAACGGTATTATTTTAGGGATTGTGCAGGGAATTACAGAATTCCTGCCGGTCAGTTCTTCAGGGCACCTTATTCTTGCAGGAGCTATTTTTCCGGGAAAGATTGAAATCGGACTTTTTACTGAAATTCTTCTTCATTTTGCAACACTGCTTGCTATAATTGCTGTTTTTTACAAAGAATTTATAGATGTTTTTTTCTCACCTTTCAGGATACCGGGGATTATAAAAAAAACCGGAGCTTCAGGAATTCTTAAAGACAAAAATATAAAAATGCTTTTCCTTATAATCATTAGCTCTATTCCGGCAGGAATCGCAGGTATAATATTCCATGACAATATCGATGAACTTTTAAAAAATCCTAATATCGTCAAATACGTTTCGGTACTTTTAGGTGTAACCGGTTTGATACTTCTTTCTTCACGGTTTTTTCCACAATTTTTTAAAAATAAAAAAAATAAAAAAACAGATGATCTTAAGATAATCGACGTAATTGCCGTTGGTACAGCCCAGGCATTTGCACTTCTTCCGGGAATTTCCCGATCAGGCTCAACAATCTCCACCGGCCTCATCAGAGGAGTAAACAGGGAAACTATCGGTGTATTTTCATTCCTTATGGCTGTTCCTGTTATTGCAGGAGCAACCCTGTTAAGTGTAGTTGGCAATAAACCAATAGATTTTCAGCCCGTCTTCCATATCAGCGGTTTTCTCTCCTCATTCATTACCGGTTACTTCAGCCTGAAATTTCTGATGAAAATAATAAAGATGGGAAAATTCCATCATTTTGCCTGGTACTGCTTTTTTATGATGTTTGCGGGATTACTATTTTCATAAAGCCTCTTACTTAAGCAGCCTCTCAAGAACACCGATAATCATAAAGACATAGTATCTAAAAAAAGAGACCGGCATGAAGAGAAGCAAATATAAGACTATCGATAAAAAGGGGAATTCATTAAAAAAAGTTCAGGCGCTGTGCATTGCCCTGTTCGGAATTCTTCTTCTCGCGGCAGTACTCAGCCATAATCCTGTCGATACATCTTTATCAGTAAAAAAAGTACACAACTGGGCAGGATCCGCCGGAGCATACATGTCTACCGGAATTTTTCATTTAATTGGCAACGGAGGATACCTTCTTCCATTTCTTTTTTTTATATACTCAGGTCTTTTATTCAAGCAAAAAAATCATATAGAAGTATTGAAACAAACCACCCCGTTTCTTCTTATTATTTTTTCTTTTATACTGATTCTCTCTTTAAATAAAAGCCTTCCTTATGTTTCTCACGGAGGAGTAATTGGAGCGTTATCAGCAAAAGGCTTAAAAAGTCTCTTTGGAACCTTCGGAGGCTACCTGATAAGCATTGGAATATTGGCAGGCTTTATCCTTGTATTTTTCAAAGCTCCTCTTAAAAACTGGAGGATAAAACTTCCTCTAAAGAAGAAAGAAAAAAAAGACATCCTGTTTGACGGTGGACTCAAGAGAAAAATCTCTGATGCGCCTCTGGATAATTCTGTAATTTTTAAATCATCAGGTTTGCCGAGACAGGAAATACTAAAACAATTTAAAAGCGAAATGCTGCAGACAGATAAAAAACCACCCCTTATAAAAAAAGTGTCTATCAATTATCCAAAACACAAACCGTCAACCCATATTGTAAAATACAACGATGAATCAGTCATAATCTCAAACGAAACAGAGCCCGGTAAGGAAGACTTTTTTGATAATGATATAAACACACCTCCATCCCTAAAACAAGGAAATCCATCAGAAAAACAAAACCTGAAAAATTATCAAAAACCGAACAGCGACATTCTCTTCAAATCAAAACAGCAGATCAATGAAGAAATACAAAAATTTTTAGAGTATAATGCTAATCTTCTTGAAAACACCTTCAATGAATTCGGAATTGACGCTAAAGTTACAAATATCCGAAGGGGCCCTGTTATAACCAGATTTGAGATATCAATTCCTCCCGGTGTTAAACTGACCAAGGTCGTAGCTCTTCAGGATAATATTGCCCTTAATCTGGCAGCAGCAAGCATCCGTATTGAAGCTCCCATTCCCGGTAAATCCGCAATAGGAATAGAAGTTCCAAACAGAACTAGAGCAATAGTAACATTAAGAGACCTGCTTGAATCCAAATCATTTAAAACGAGCAAGGCCAAAATTCCTATTGCTCTCGGAAAAACTGTCTCAGGAAATTCAGAGGTTGCCGACTTAAGCTCAATGCCTCATCTGCTCATAGCAGGAACCACAGGTGCCGGAAAATCAGTATGCGTCAACGGTATAATATGCAGTATCCTATACAACATGAGACCTGACAAAGTCCGTTTTATAATGGTTGATCCTAAATACGTTGAACTTGCTCCCTATAACGGAATTCCTCATCTGCTTATACCTGTAATAAACAAACCTAAAAAAGCAATTCTGGCATTAAAATGGCTGGTTACCGAGATGGAACGCCGTTATGAACAGCTGCAGAATATGAATACAAGAAACATCGTAGGATTTAACGAAAAGCTAAGCACATATAAAGAAAAACCTGTTTTAGATGGTGTAGAATTAGAACCAATGCCGTATCTGGTATTAATAATAGACGAACTTGCAGATCTGATGATCCTGGCTGCTAAAGAAATCGAAGACTCAATCTCAAGACTTGCAGCTATGTCCCGTGCTGTCGGTATCCATCTTATTTTCGCGACACAGCGGCCTTCCGTTGATGTCATTACAGGAGTGATTAAAAACAACTTCCCATGCAGAATCGCGTTCCAGGTTGCATCTTCAATCGAC
>JAGLSM010000171.1 GCA_023135745.1 Spirochaetota bacterium
TGTGCTAATAATTTACACCTTAGGTTGGAGGTGGATCGGGATTTGCGAGATTAAAAGATTATCATTATTTTTTTGCTTTATAGTTATTTGTGAGGATAGGATACAGATTTGGTGATTTTTTGGGTTGAGAATAGGATAGCAACGCAGATGACACGGATGCAGCGGATTTTCGCTGATTAATTTTATTTAAAGAGAATGATTGGCAAAACTCTCAAAACACAAAGACTTTTCTTTGCATTAGCTTCATACTAAATACATAAAAAAAATCCGTGAAAATCAGTATTTATCCGCAAGATCTGTGTTCCTATCTCGCCAAATATCTATCATTTCACCGATTAAACCTCCGACCCCATCCACTTTCCCATCAGATTAGCTCCATAGCGGCTAATTATCTCAAATTCCACCAAAAACACCCACTAAATTAACCACTATGATGTGCTATTTTGGGAAAAAACACCAAAAAAACAAAAAAAATCCCATTTTTTTTCAACTTTCTATTGAAATCACTCGAAACACATGATATACTCTCAAACAGTTCGGATCGGAAGATAGCAAAAAATGCCGGTTCATTTGACTTTGTCACATTAATTCAGCAGATTTTCGCTGTCAGATATAATACATTCAGTCATCTATAGTGGTGGGATATCCATTGGACTTAGTGTGAAAACATTTAAAATATTTAAAGGAGTAAGATTTTATGAAAAAAATGGTTTATGCCTTAATGGCAATTATGTTAATTGTTGGTTTTGTTGCATGCGATGGTGGTGATGGTGACACAAGCAGTAGTAGTAGTAGTAGTAGTAGTACAGTTGCGAGTAGTAGTAGTAGTAGTGTTGCCCCCATTAGTTGGAATGGTTACGATGCAATCAAGGTTTACACAGAATCTACTATAGCAAACAGTTTTCAAGCAGCTCTATTTCCTGATTTTATTACTGATGGTAATGGCGGAGCGATGTCAAATACTAATACTACATCAGAATCTCAAGAAGGTACAGATAGTTGGGCAATTACTTATACAGCAGCTCATACTGGGGGTTGGTCAATTTTTGGATGGCAGGTTGCTGATGCTGCAAATAATGTTATTGATGCATCTACCTGGACTAACGACTATTTAGTATTCTATATTAAAGCAGACGCAACGATGACTAATATTCTAAAAGCAGGAATTCAATTAGGTAATATTTATCCTGATGTTGATGACTGTATAGTAGATACTACTGCATATGGTTTTGATCCTTCAACTGATGCTGGTAGTGGCTCGTGGCATAAAGTATCAATCCCTCTGGCTGATTGTGTCGCAGCGAATGCCGGCACCCATGGATATACATTGAGTAGTGATATTGGTATGCCGTTCTTCTGTTTTGCAATGGGACCTGATACAGGCGGTAATTATTATATTGACGATGTTCGTTGGTCAACAACTCCATAAATTTATAAAGTCATAAACGTTTATTTATTATAAAGAGGCTGTCTTTAAAATAGGCAGTCTCTTTTTTTTATAAATTATTTCTCTATTATGTTGCTTTTAGCATTAATTCTTCATATTCAAATACTACATTCAGTTTATCTGTAGTATTTGGGGCAACATCCTTTTATTTTCTATAACTTTCCCATTGAAAAAATCAAATTATGTGTTATACTGGTAATGGTTTTGTATTTACCTTACTTTGTCTGTTTTTTTTATAATTTATCTTGATTTTTTTAAGATAGACTGTAAAATATGCAAACAGAGTAGGGTTAAAAAGATTTTAAGAAGGAGATTTATATGAAAAGATTATTTTTTGCGTTTTTAACGATATTACTGGTATTATCGTTTACCGCCTGCGGTGGAGATGAAGAGGTTGTTAAATCTTTTGGTATTTATACTGAGACTTCGTATGGTGGACAATTAAATTATGGTTCGGTTAATTTATATGAAGGTGGCGATCCGTTTGGTGCTATAAAGTTGAGCTATATTGGTACTATTGCCGGCCCAAGTTCTCAGGTTAATGTTGATGCCGGCGGGGATGGAACTGAGTCACTCAGAATTCAGGTTACAGGTGTTTCGGATCAAACCGGTGGTGTAATGATGAAGGTAGGATGTAGTCAAGCTGATGCAGGGTATACTGACTGGAAATATATTAGCGACTTTCTTGAAGAAATGTTTCCAAGACCACAAGCTGACTTAACACCATATATAACTGTTGACAGTAAGATTAAATTTGTTATTAAGGTTCTATCAGGAGACCTTAATGATGTCAAATTTAAAGTAGGATGGGGAATCACCTACACTAATTATACTTACAACGATAATGGAGCTCCTTGGAAAGGTTATTTGCATGATTTTATTGAGTTAAATCCGATGGATTATATTGCAAGCGGACCTCTTGATGGGTGGTACGCTATTGAGGTTCCTTTTAATGGAACAGTACTTATTGATACAATAACATGGACACTTGGGGGAAAACCTCAGCCCGATCCAAGACCTCTGGATCCTACAAAATTTGCGGAAATTGGTTTTCTAAAGGTGTTTGCAGATGCTACAGATTTTGATATTCTGGTAGATAATCTGCGTATTGAGGAATAACCTTCTTCCATAAAAAAAGCGCCCTTTGGGCGCTTTTTTTATGGAATTTGCTTTATATCAATTAATTTCAAGCTATATTTTAAAATAAATAATCAAAAAATCTCCCGGAAAATGTTATGTCAAAATTTAAACTACTTAAAGAATTCATGCAGTACCTCCGAAGTCATAAAAAACTCTGGCTTTTACCAATCCTGATAATTTTTCTACTATTTGGTCTGGTTATACTCCTGTCCCAATCCCAGGCCCTTGCCCCGTTGATATACTCGGTGTTTTAAACCGGGAATGTGCTGAAACAAAAAATAGTGATATGAACACGGATCGACAGATGTAATCGGATGGCTACGGATCTGCATTATTATCTTGTGGAGAATAGGAACGCAGATGGACACGGGTCTTAGCGGATTTGCACTGATAGATATTTAATAATTATTATTTTAATGGGAACTTTTTGCTGCTACAGCTGGTCTTGTATTTATAATGATTATAAAAAATAAATTACTAAATACCTCGTTAACGGAAAGTATTATTAAATCTTTTTATTGTGTTTATAATACCTTGGGGTTTGGATTTTTAGAAAAAGTTTATGAGAATTCAATGATAATTGAATTAAATAAAGCAGGATTAGATACCTTACAACAAGGTAAAATAATTGTTGAATATGAAAATAAAGTAGTTGGCAACTATTTTGCAGATATAATTGTTAATAGAAAAATTATCTTGGAATTAAAAGCGGCTGAATCTATTAAAAAAGAGCATGAGATCCAGCTTTTAAATTATCTTAAAGCTACAAAATTTGAAATAGGACTATTATTTAATTTTGGAAAAAAACCTGAATTTAAAAGGTTTATTTATAGTAATAAAAATCCGTGAAGATCAGTATTAATCCGCCAAATCTGCGTTGCTATAATGTGGAGTATAGGAACACAGATTTGGCGGATTTAAGCGGATGGGCACGGATCTTTTTTTAGTATTAAGTAAAAAAAACATAGGACTTTTTATTGAAATACTGTATGATTAATGCCATGATGGATAAGAATTTTGAATTGATACGAAAATACCTTAATGGATATAAAGAAGTACTTCTATGTATAGTATACGGTTCAGCTGTTAATGGAAATATAAGAGTCGGAAGTGATTATGATATTGCGGTAGCAGGGGATAACCCTTTTTCCTATGAAAAACTTTCTCGGATGCAGATTGAATTGTCTGAATTATTGGGCAGGGAAGTTGATTTGCTGGATTTAAGTTATGCGCAAGGATTTATTTTGAAGCAGGTAATATCTAAGGGGTTTATCCTGATAAAAAGAAGTACTTCACTTTACGCGTCAATAATAAAAAAGATGTGGTATTTTGAGGCGGATATGGCTTTTAATTATCGAATGATTTTGAAAACCAGGGTTAAGAGGTTTATAAATGGATTATGATGTTATCCTTTCAAAACTTGAGTCTTTAGGCAGATGTATTTCAAGGATCGAAGAAAAGCGTCCTGATAGTTCATCGTTGCTTCTACAGGACTATGATTTGCAGGATATAATCAGTCTTAATCTTGAAAGGGCAGTACAGACTTCTGTTGATATTGCTTCGTATTTAATTGCTGATATGAATAGTAAGGCACCGACAACAATGGGTGAAAGTTTTATGGTGATGGCTGAATCAGGTATCATCAGCCTGGAACTTGGTAATAAACTGAGTAAAGCTGTGGGGTTTAGAAATATATCTGTTCATGCCTACAGAAAAATTGATTGGGATATTTTATATACCATTATAAAAAAGAATCTAAATGATTTCAGGGATTTTGCTGAAGCTGTTATGACTTATATTGAAAAATAAAAATCTGTGAAAATCTGTTCCAATTCATAAAATCCGCGTTGCTATTATCTGGAGTATAGGAACACGGATTGAACAGATTTTAGCGGATGATCACGGATTGAATTAATTTATGGAACTTTTTATTAATAAAGTGATCTAATATATATAATGATTATTAAAAATAAATTACTCAATAATTTTTTAACTAAGGAGATCATAGCCTCTTATTATAAAGTCTATAATAGACTTGGTTATGGATTCTTGGAAAAGATTTATGAAAATTCAATGATAATTGAATTGAACAAAAAAGGTTTAAAGACGATACAACAGGGTAAAATAACTGTTTTATATGATAACAAAGACGTGGGAAATTATTTTACAGATATTATTGTTAATAACCAAATTATTTTAGAAATAAAAGCCGTAGAATACATAAGAGAAGAACATAAAATCCAGCTTTTAACCTATCTCAAAGCTACAAGATTTGAAATAGGTTTATTGTTTAATTTCGGGAAAAAGCCTGAGTTTAGAAGACAGATTTTCACAAATAAGAATCTGTGAGAATCCGTATTAATCCGCCAAATCAGCGTTGCTATCTTGCGAAGAATAGGAACACGGATGACGCAGATTTAAGCGGATGGGCACGGATCTTTTTTATTATAAAGAAATTAAAATCCGTATTAATCCGTAAAATCCGGTGCGCCATG
>JAGLSM010000172.1 GCA_023135745.1 Spirochaetota bacterium
TCGTTCAAGACGCTTATCAAACCTGCTTATGCCCCAATATCTTGTTCCAACCCAAACATAATCATCATCAACAGCAATGGAAGTTGTCTCATCATCCGCAAGTCCATCTTTTTTTCTATAAGTCACCCATGATTTTTTTGCAGGATTATACCTTGCAACACCCCTTACAGTTGAGAACCATATATAATCTCCATCAGTTGCTATTCCTGTTACATAATTGGAAGGGATTTGTGAGTTTGCTGTATCTATGAATGACCATGTGTTTTTTCTGTAGTTGTATCGCGCGATTCCGTCAGCAGTTGCATAATATACAAATTTCTTATGTACTTTTATGTCTTTAATAAATTTGGAGGCTACAGACCTTCTAAACTGAGCTCTTCCTGTAAAATTCTTTATAAATCTCAGTGCAACAAGATTATATGGCAAGAATAATAACACAAAATATATAATAAGCTTTTTAATGATTATCCTAAACAAAAATATCCCCGTTTTCTACTACTAATTTTTATCTATCGGTTTATTATCTTCCCATCTTAAAACGCGCTCTTGCAATATAGCTCCTCGCACCTGAATGATTTGGAACAATTCTTAAGATTCCCATCCACGCGTTTATAGCTGCCTGATATTTGCCCGCCCGGTATCTACTCATACCAAGAAAAAGCAGTCTTTGTATAGCACCCGCATTTTTCTGTGCTCTTGCTCTTTTGGCAACACCAATTATCCTTATACATTTTAGTCTGTAGCGTCTCACATTTTTGTAATCTCTTTTGTATTTTACAACCCTGTTAAAATATACAAGAGCTTTATTATATACTTTTCGAATGTATAGACGATACCCCGCGGAATAGTTATTCCGCAAAGTTTCTCCAAGTTTTTTACCTGCTCTTTTTTTAAGAGTAATGGCCCTGTCTTTTATAAAGGCTCTCTTCTTTTTATCTTTTTTAAATTTCACACTTTTTAAAACTATCTCCAGCGTTAACAATGCATCAGAATAGGCCTTATTCTTGATTTGTTTTTCTGCTTTCATTACAAGAGAATCCGTTTTTTCTGAAAGCTTTTGAGAAACTCTTACTATTTTTTGTTTTACTTTTTTATCTAAACGGTTGTTTCTCAATATTTGTTCATATTTAATACTCGCGTCAATATACTTGCCCTTTTTAAACAGGTTCTCAGCTTGAATAAATAGTTTTAAATTCTCTTTTGAATCTTCAAGAATATTAACTGTTTTATCAGTACGCCGGTATAATAATGACTCTTCCATGGTTTTAACAGATTTTTTATAATTACCGGCTTTATAAGAATTTAGTCCGCTTTTATACATTTTAAACGCGTGACTTCTAATTCTGTCACTGACATCCGTAAGAAGACGTCTTGCCTTATTATGATATTTATTTATCTTTAACGCCTCTTTTAATGACTCACTTGCCTTTAACAACATATTCATTTTAGCATATCTAAAACCTTTAATATAAAATTTATTCTGATTGTACTTCCAAACTTCCTTCGCTGTCTGAATGTAGCCTTTCAGCATTTTTTTATCAGATACTGAGGCAACTTTCATTCTTTCAACCCTGCTCCAGACTTTGATTGCTTTTTTATAACGCCTTTTTTTAAAGTGCCTAATCCCCTCATTAAATATCTTCATAACCTGTTGTCTTCTGCCGATTAATTTGATTCTATCAATACACCTCTTAATAAACTTCTTTACTGTTCTATTGTTAGGTTCATATTTTAAAATTTCCTGAAATTTTACTTTTGCTTTCGCGTAATCACGATTTGTGAACAAGGCTTTTGCTTCATTATTCAGATCGTTTACCCTGAACTGCGTACGGTTAGCATTCTTTCTTCTTCTGGCATCAGCCAGAAATTGTTTTGCCTGTTTATCATCAGGTCTTATTAATAGATATTTTTCAAAAGAGTCTATAGCTATATTCAACTTGCTAAGTTTGTTACTCTTTAACGCATCAAAACCTTTGTTAAAGAGAGCCATTGATTTATTTTTAAAAATTCCTTTAATTTTACGCCATCCGCGCAGGGCTTTAACATTATTTCTGTTAAGATCATAAGCATTTTTATAGTATTTTAAGGCCTCTTCAAGATCTTTTTCAGTTCCTCTTTTGTAATGGGTATCAGCAATTTGAAGATTATACATGGACCGCACCCGCATTTCCTTTTTTGTACTTTTTATATACTTTTTTGCAGGTTCGTAATCTTTATCAATCTTTAAAGCATCACGCCATTTATTGAGAGCTTTTAGATAGTTTCCTTTTTTGAAAAAGGCAAGTCCCTCTTTAAATGGTTTTTCCAGAATCTTCCTGAATAAAGCTCTTGCATCTGAAAGAGCTTTTTCAGCAGTTTTATTCTGCGGAAAATAGTTCACAGCCTTCTCAAAAGCCTTGATCGCGTCCTTATACTTTTTTGCGTTTGATAACTGATTTCCAAGTTTATAAAACTCAATCGATTTTACTCTGCTTTTTTTAGATATATTGAGTTTCTTTAAACGTTTTTCCGCGAGCTCCTTATAGTATCTTGTAAGCCTGTTATCAACATAATTAAGGGATAATTTCAGGCTTTGTATTGCATCGATATAATTGGCCTTTTTAAATAGAAGTATCCCTCTTTTATAATAAATCTGAGCATTATTCATCCTCATATCTTCTTTTATCTTACGTTCCCAGGCATCTTTTTCTATAAGTTTTATTCTTTCCAGAAGGTCAAATGCCTGCCTGTGATCCTTCTTTAGACGGACTACTTCTCTAAGGTACGGCTTTGCCTTTTTTAGATTATTCTGAATAAAGTATTTAACTCCAAAACGAAAATTTCTTTTCACCTGATCTTTTATTATCTGATCGATTTTGTCTATGTAATCTTTAGATGCCCAGTGCAGGGGATTTATTCCAAGAATTTTATTAAAACCATCTCTTGAATCAGCCCAGTTCTTAACATCATAAAAATCCTTAGCTATTTTGAATTGTTTTTTAATAAATAGTTTTTCTTCCGGCTTGAGCCAGTCTTTACTCTCTATCCTTGTTTTAGCCAAACCCACCATGTGTTTTGCTGTGCGGTTTTTTGGATCTTCGTCAAGAACCTTTTTGAAAAATTTTTGAGCATCTCTGTACTTGCCCTTGTGGAATTTCTCAAGTCCTTTACTAAGATCAATCATCTGCCTTTCTATTGACTTATACTTTCTCTTTGATTTGCCCATCTTATAATGAAGCGCAAGTCTGGTCGTAGAATCATAACCGGGATTAAGTAAAAATGTTGAATAAACCGAAAAATCACCTACATAAAGATTTGCCCCAAAGGTAAGAGATCCCTTGTCTATTCCTCCATATACTGAAAAACTTTTCATAAGACGATACTCAACTCCAATATGAAGATCCATTATTCCGTTAGCCGGAACCATTTCCATATCCATGGCAAATCTGAATTTACCATCAAACAGTTTAACACTTGCACCTGTTATTATTTTTGTTGGAACAGGTTCATTGGCGTCACCAATACCCATATTAATGCTGGGAATTAAATTTTCTATCTTTAAACCAAGATTTAAAAAATTACCAATTGGATACAATACTCCAATATCAATATTAAAAAAACCGGCGGAATAATTTTCTGCTCCGGTATAGTCATCAACATTTAAATTTTGATAGGCATATTTTATGCTGAACCCGGGTTTCAAAGGAAAAGGCAGATTAAAAGCACCGGAAAATATAAACATAAAATGGCCTTCAGTAAATTTGGAACGTTGACCGGTAGTTACCTCATCATCAAAGGTACCTGAAAAAAGCATCTTGAAGCCAAGACCCGCTGTAAATACCTTTCCAAAATTTCTCGCATATCCAACAAAAGCAAGCTGTGAAAGGAATCCTGATAATCCAGCGTAAGAAAGAGTTAACTCATCCCCGTCAATCTGTACCATTCCTGCGGGATTCCATAATATCGCGGTAGCATCATCAGAAATAGAGATAAAAGCCCCACCCATCGCGGAAGCTTTACCCCCTACTCCAAGATCAAGAATTGGGATACCCTGCCCACCCTCACTTGCGTAAAGAGCTGCTGATAGTAAAAAGATTAGTGTAACTGTTAATACTTTTTTAAATTTTTTCATAATACTTTTATCCCGTTTGTTTAATAAACAGCCAGTTTAAAAACATCTTTGTATGTAAGCTTATTAATTTTCTGTATGATATGTATAAAATACAATCCGCTTTTAACTCTCATTTTTTCATCGTCTTTGCCGTCCCATTTAAAAGAATTTGAAATCGATGATAATTTTTTATTGGCAATGCGTCTAATAAAGTGTCCTGATTGAGAGTATACATCCACTGTTATTAATGAGTTTTTTTTTAAAGGAACATGGATTGTCAGCTTCCTGCCATCCGCTATATTATACGGGTTAGGAAAAGCATAAGGTTTTGGATTTTTTTTCAAAGCAACAGCTGTTGAAAAAAATAAAATAACAGCACTAACAATTAGATATTTTCTCATTAATTAACCCTTATAACCGCAAGTCTGATTTTATCCCGCTCGAATCCTCTATCACCTTGAAATATCTTTGTAGCAAAAAGCACATAAACGCCGCTTCTTACATAGATTCCTTTAGAGTTTTTACCATCCCAATTCTCTGAATAATCTGAAGTTAAATACTCGATGCGTTCTTTACTCCATACCAGTTTGCCAAGCAAATCATAAATCTGAATTTTAACACTCATTGCTTCGCTAGTGTTCCCTCTTACCAGTATTGTAGTATATGTAGACGTTCCTCCTACCTTGAATGGATTTGGATTTGCTGAAACAGCTGTAGTTTGAGCAAAGAGCAAAGTCTGCATAAGTGTAAAAAACACAATAAGCATGTATTTAATTAATTTTCTCATTTTATTCCTCCATCACCTATTACCATTGTAACACCAAGACGTTTTTTTTCAAGTATTCTGATTCATTTCATTTTACTCGGTCTTGCTTAAAGTTTCATTCCTTGTATCCTCATCAATATTCACCGAATCTGATTCAGGGTCAAAACCCGTCTCAGAATTATTTCCGACATCACCGCTCCATTTATACTCAGGGCCCCCTTCTG
>JAGLSM010000173.1 GCA_023135745.1 Spirochaetota bacterium
GGACTGGATCAGGAAGGCTATGAGGGTAACGTGTATCCTTCAATCAATGTTTATGAACATGATGACCTGGTTGAATTGATGGTTCTTTTGCCTGGTCTTGATGAAAAGGATATTGAGGCAAAAATTGAGGATGGAATACTGAGTATATCAGGAAAAAAGAAAATCGATTATAATAAAGAAGGCAAGGTTTTAAGGCAGGAACGTTTCTTTGGGGAATTTGAAAGAAACGTAAAAATTAATACTCCGGTTGACAATGAGTCAATAAATGCATTGTACGAAAAAGGGGTACTTAGTATCACCGTAAAAAAATCGGAAGAAGCAAAACCAAAAAAAATAGAAATATCATAGGAGTTTTAAAATGGAAAATAAAAATGTAATAGAAAAAAAAGAAAATGCTGCGCGTTCTGTCTACGCGTCGCCAAAGGTAGATGTTCAGGAAATTGACAACGAGTACATTCTTCAGGCAGAAATTCCCGGTGCTTCCAAAGAAAGTGTAACAGTTACTGTCAAGGATGGTGAGCTTGAGATAAGGGCTGAAACAGATATTAGCTCCCCTGGAGATGAGGTTTATACTGAATTTGAAAATATTGTATATCACCGCAAGTTTCAGCTTGGCAGGGATATCGATACCGAAAGTGTAAAGGCAGAGGTTAATAATGGAGTTCTTACTTTAGTATTATTAAAATCCGAGGAATCAAAGTCAAGAAACATTGATATAAACTAGGTAGACAGAGGGGCTGATCCAAATCTTTTGGGACAGCTCCTTTTTTTATTGTAAGTATTTTGCAATAAATCCGGTAAAGAATGGAACACAGATTTGACGGATGCGACTGATCTACACTGATCTTTTAAAAATTATTTTAATTAAGCTCATTTTATTGGTATCCAGCTTAGGAGCTTGTCAGAAAACTCTATACAATCACTTATTTTTCAATTTCCTTTGTAATAAAACTCTAAAACAAAATCTGCGAAAATCCGTTTAATCCGTCAAATCTGTGTTCTATTATTCAGATCGATTCTATTTAGATATTTTTTTAAACAGGATAGTCCTTTTTTCATATATCTCTTTGCCGTGCTTTCTGATATGTCAAGATGACTGGAAATTTCTCTAAAAGACATTTTATTAATAACTTTCATACTTATTACGTTTTTTACATTTTCAGGAAGATTGTTGACCGCTGACCATAAAAGAAATTTCAATTCATTATCTTCAAGATCTTTTTCAAAATTTATTTTTTTACTTTGCTGTGCGTCTGGTTTTAGAAGTATAGTATCAAAATCAAATGCATCAATAACAAAGGTGATATGATGGTTTTTCTGTCTTTTCCATACTATGTGTGAAGTGATTTTGTCCAGATAGTGCTTTGGTTCTTTAAGAAGGTTGAGACGGACAGCGTTTTCCATAAAAATCAGGAATGATTCCTGAAGAAGGTCCAGAGCTTCATCCCTGTTATTGATTCTGTGAAGTATTTTGTTAAATAATTTATCCTTGTATTCACGGAATATTTCTTCTATTAATTTAATTTCAATTTCATTTGCTGAAATACCGGTTTTTTCCATTTCTGTCCTGCTTGAATATAGTTATACAGTATTTTATACGCATACGAACAGAAAAAGGGACATGAATCAGGGATTATTTTCCAATAATATATACGATGAAAGTCAGGCTTAATGCTGATAAGACAGTGCTTATGATGATCGCGTTGGCGATTATATTTTTTTCCATTGGGTACTTTTCAGCAAGAGCAAAAGGAGTGAGAGCAAGGGGCATTGCTGATTCAAGTATTGATACGCGGAAACCCGGGCCCGGTGAAAAGATGCGGTATACTATAAAAAACAATAAGGGCACAATCAGTAATCTAAAAACGACGAGTAAAGTTGTATGAGCAAACTTTTTTTTAAATGAGATTTTTCTGGCTACAAAAATTCCCAGAGAAAAAAGTACAACAGGTGACGCACTATGCGCCAGCATTGATATGGATTTCTTAATAAATACAGGAGGTTTGAAGCCGATAATTAGAAGAAGTAATCCCAGAATTACAGCGATTAATAACGGGTTCTTGATTATATTCATTAAAAGCGTGCGGGTATGAACCTTATGTCCGATTGATACTTCAAGTATAAAAATACCAAGTGTAAACAGCAAGACATTGTATATTGCAATATTCATGCTGATGATACTTTCGGATCCCGGATAAACTGAACTGATAAACGGATAGCCGAGGTATCCAATATTGCCGAAAAAAATACAGATTGTGTATGTGTTAATCATGCTTTTTTTGAGCTTGAATAATCTTGTTAAGAAATAGACTGATAAAATTATAAATAAAAGCATCGCGAAATTAATAACAATCACCCATGTATTAATGGGGACAGATCTGTCGGTACTTATCAGGCTGTGGAGTATCAGTGCCGGGAATGCAACATATAAACCAAATTTGTTAAGCACGGAAATCCAGTCATCCGGAACAAGCTTAAATGATTTAAGGATAAATCCAAGTAGTATAATAAAGAATATTGGAACTATAGTTGTCAGTATCATCAGTAGTGATTTTCAACTTTCTTAACAGTATGATGTTCTATTATTATGGCCGTTTTTTTTGTTTTTACCATTTCATAGCTACAATAAATAAGATTTTTATTGTAACAAAACAAGAATTTTTACATTTCTTGTATAATCATTGTACGGACAGGTCGCGACCTGTCCCCACTGTCCATACGACGACCTGTCCCCACTGTCCATACGACGACCTGTCCCTACTGTTTCTTCAACAGAAAAAAATATTTACATTTTAAAAGCTCGTGTTATGATAAAATCCCATGAATTTTAAAAAACAGACAAAAACCCGGTTGATTCAGAAGATTGAAGAGCTGAACAGGGAGATAGAATCTCTTTCAGGTATTGATGAACAGCTTAAAGGGCAAAAAGAATTCTATGAAAAGATATTAAAAACGGCAAATGTAATTCCATGGGAAATGGATTGTGAAAATGATTTATTTTTATATGTTGGAGAACAGGCAGAGAAAATCCTGGGTTATCCGGTAAAGGATTGGTATAAACCTGGTTTTTTTAGTAAAAATACCTATCCAGGTGATATTGATACGGTAAAAGCCATTTTTAAACATACTTTTAATGAGGATATTGATAATATCTTGGAATTTCGTCTTGTAAGCAAACAGAAAGAAACCGTATGGGTAAGATGTTATATAAGTGTAATTAAAACCGAGATGTGCAAAAGGCTCAGCGGGTTTATGATAGATATCTCTGAGCATAAAAAGATAGAAGCTTCTCTCAGAGAGAGTGAAGAGAGATTTGAACTTGCGATTAATGGAGCCAATGATGGTCTGTGGGACTGGGATATAGAGCAAGATACAATATTTTTTACTCCGCGATGGAAAAATATGCTTGGATATCAGGATTCGGAAATTGGGAATAATTCTGAAGAGTGGTTTTCAAGAATCAACAGGAATGATAAAAACAGGGTAGTAGAAGAGCTTGAGAGTCATTTAAAGGGTTCAAGCAGGCATTTTCAGGCGGAATACAGGATACTGCATAAATCCGGAACCTATATATGGGTTCTTACCAGAGGTATCGCCTTTTTTAATGAAGAAGGTAAGGCTACTCGAATGGCAGGGTCCCAAACCGATATAAGTGAACGTAAGATTGTAGAAGGCCAGCTGCTGCATGATTCCCTGTATGATGAACTGACGGAACTTCCAAACAGGGTTCTTTTTGTTGACAGATTAAAACAGGGAATAAGACGCGCGAAGGAAGATGCATCGTATGATTTCGCTGTTCTTTTAATTGACCTTGACCGCTTTAAAATTATCAATGACAGTATGGGGTATGAGGTTGGGGATAAACTGCTGCTGAAGATGTCGCATCGTCTGGAGGCATGTATTGGTTCAGAGGACACCCTTGCCCGTCTCGGAGGTGATGAATTTGCAATTCTATTGAGTTCTGTTAAGGATATAATACATGTAACCCGATTTGCTGAATTGGTACTGAAGATAAGCATGCTGCCAATAGTTGTAAAGAAGCAAAGGGTCAGCGCGACTATGAGTATAGGATTAATACTTAATAAACTTGATTATGACAAACCTGATGATATTTTGCGTGACGCAGAAACCGCTATGTATCAGGCAAAAAATGAGGGGAGAGCCCGGTATAAATTCTTCAAAAACAGTATGCGCAAGGATGCAATTAAGCTGTTGAAAATGGAGGATGATCTGCATATGGCACTTGAAAGACAGGAATTTGAGATTCATTACCAGGCTATTGTTTCACTTTTAACAAATAAAGTTGAAGGTTTTGAAGCGCTTCTAAGATGGAAGCATCCGCTTAGGGGATATATATATCCTGATGAATTTATTCCGGTTGCTGAAGAAACAGGATTGATTATTCCAATTGGAGAATGGGTCATTAAAAAGGTTTGTTCCCAGATACAATCATGGAATGAGGCGGGCCATGAAGGACTAACTATTTCAGTGAATTTTTCCGCCCGTCAATTTGAAAGAAAGAATATGGTTTCTTTTATCAAGAATGTATTAACAGAGACCGGGCTGTCTCCTGAGTGTTTTAAAATGGAAATAACCGAAAGTGTTACTATGAGAAATCTGGAGTACAGTAGAAAAATTCTTCGTGAGTTAAGCAATATAGGAATTAAAATTTTAATTGATGATTTTGGGACAGGTTATTCTTCACTCGCGTATTTAAAGTGGTTTCCAATAGATATATTAAAAATAGACAAGTCTTTTGTTTTTGAACTTTTAAATAACTCGGGAGATTCAGAGATAGTAAGCGCGATTATTGCAATGGCTCATAGATTAAACATACGGGTAATTGCTGAAGGGGTTGAAGATATTCAACAGTTTGAATTTTTAAAAAAGAATAATTGTGATTATGCCCAAGGTTATTATATTAGTAAACCTATTCCTTCATACAAAGCAGTAAAATTACTGGGGTAAGTATAGGTTATTTAAAACTGTTTTTTATTCATCTACATAATACATAGTATAGTTATTTAAAAAATTTAAATTTTTAATGATTTACTTTTATTAAAAAGGAGAATAAAATG
>JAGLSM010000174.1 GCA_023135745.1 Spirochaetota bacterium
TATCATATGCCCATCCGTCACCGCCGAAGATCCATACGCTCTTATCAACGATGTAGTTTTTCAACTCTATAATCTTGGCAATTACTTCTTTAGCTTCACCGGATGCAGAACCAAGGGCGGCATCAAGATTTTTAACCACCGCTTCAGCAGATTCTTTAGCCTCATCATCCACCTTATCCCAAAGCTCAAGACTCCTGGTCAGCGCAGCTTTGAGCGCATCAGTTGTTCCAAGTTTGAGAATTTTTTCAATGCTGTCACGCAGCTGAACCCTGTTGGAATCAACCGCAAGTCTCATCCCGAATCCATATTCGGCATTATCCTCAAAAAGAGAGTTTGCCCATGCCGGACCATGACCTTTGTCATTAACAGCATAAGGTATGGTTGGGAATGTTCCGCCGTAAATTGAAGAACATCCTGTAGCGTTTGCCACGATCATCCTGTCCCCGAATAACTGGGTAACCAGTTTTACATAAGGAGTTTCACCACATCCCGCGCATGCTCCGGAGAACTCAAATAGAGGCTTGATAAACTGGCTGCCCTTGAGTGTTGTTGGCGCAGCTCCGTCCGCTATATGAGGCTGCTTATTAAAAAATGTTGTATTTTCAACTTCACCGGCATCAAGCTCTTTTTGTAAAGGAGTCATAACAAGAGATTTCTCTTTTGAAGGACAAACCTGAGCACAGCTTCCACATCCGACACAATCTTCAACATATACCTGAATTTTGTATTCCAGGTCTCTGTCATTTTTTGTTTTTGACTTAATCGTTTTAAAAGTTGAAGGCGCGTCTTTCAGTGTTTCAGGATCAAACTGTTTTGCCCTGATTGTAGCATGAGGACAAACATAAGCACATTGGTTACACTGAATACAGTTTTCAGAAATCCAGTGAGGAACCTCAACAGCAACAGCTCTCTTTTCTATCTGTGTAGTTGCTAAAGGAAGAAGCCCATCAAATGCCATGCAGGAAACAGGAATATCATTTCCTTTAAGACGCATAACAGGTTCAATAACATTCTTTGCGAAACTGGAAGAACCTTCAGGTATCAGAACTTTCTCAGCAACTGATTTTTCAATACCAGCAGGAACTTTAATCTCAACAAGAGCTTCGGCTGTTTTGTCAACACACTCCCAGTTCATTTTTACTATGTCTTCACCTTTTTTGATATATGTCTTTTTTATTGACTGCTTGATCATATCAATAGCCTTGTCACCTTCAAGAACGCCGGATATCTTGAAGAAAGCCGCCTGCATTACGGTGTTAATTCTTCCGGCAAGACCAACTTCTTCAGCAATCTTATAAGCATTGATATTGTAGAACTTTATTTTTCTGTCAATGATAGTTTTTTGTAAATCCTCAGTTAAATGGTTAAAAACCTCATCATTGGACCATTCGGAATTTAAAAGGAAGGTCCCGCCATCCTTGATAGTATCAAGAATATCGTATCTTCCTATGTACTCAGGTTTATGAAGAGCAACAAAGTCGGACTTGGTTATAAGATAAGTTGATTTTATCGGATCTTTTCCAAAACGCAGATAGGAAATTGTTATACCACCGGATTTTTTTGAATCGTATGAAAAATACCCTTGAGCATACATGTCTGTATTATCACCGATAATCTTAATTGAATTCTTGTTGGCCCCGACAGTTCCATCCGAACCGTATCCCCAGAATAAACATCTTACAACATCCTCAGGTTCTGTATCAATATGATCTTTTATATCAATGGAAAGATTTGTTACATCATCATTTATTCCGACTGTAAAATTGTGGGTGCATTTTCCATCGAGATGATCGTAAACAGCTTTCACCATAGAAGGAGTAAACTCCTTTGAAGAAAGTCCGTAACGTCCGCCGATTATTATCATATCTGTATCTGAATAAGCCGTTTTTATATCCATGTAAAGAGGCTCCCCAATTGAACCCGGCTCCTTTGTTCTATCAAGGACAGCAATCTTTTTAACAGAAGAAGGAACTGCTTCCATAAGATGCTTAACAGAAAACGGCCTGTATAGTCTAACCTTGACCGCGCCGACCTTTTCACCCTTCTTTAACAGATAATTGACGGTTTCATCAATAGTTTCATTAGCTGAACCCATGGCGATAATTATTTTATCAGCATCAGCAGCTCCGATATAATCGAATAATTTATACTTGCGGCCGATTGTATCCCCGACCTTATCCATATACTTCTGAACAATTTCAGGAAGAGCATCGTAATACTTATTCACAGTTTCTCTTCCCTGAAAATAAACATCAGGGTTCTGTGCCGCAACCTTAATGGTTGGATTCTCCGGATTAAGAGCCCTGGCCCTGAAACGTTCAAGGTGTTTGGTATTGAAAAGAGATTTCATTGTATCATATGAAATCTCTTCAACCTTCTGAATTTCATGTGAAGTTCTAAACCCGTCAAAAAAGTTGAGAAACGGAACCTGAGCATCAAGAGTCGCAAGATGCGAAACAAAGGCAAGGTCCATGGTTTCCTGTACTGAAGACGCAGCAATCAGTGCAAAACCGGTCGGTCTTACCGACATAACGTCGGAATGATCACCGAAAATTGAAAGGGATTGTGTTGCAAGTGAACGCGCTGAAACATGAAAAACTGTAGGAAGCATTTCTCCGGCAATTTTATACATATTCGGAATCATTAAGAGAAGTCCCTGCGATGCGGTAAAGGTTGTTGTTAACGAGCCTCCGGAAAGAACCCCATGTACCGCCCCTGCAGCGCCGGCTTCCGACTGCATCTCAATAACATCCAGCTTTTGACCAAAGATATTGTTCCGTCCGTTGGAAGCCCATGCATCGGCCATTTCTCCCATTGGAGATGAAGGTGTGATTGGATATATTGCAGCAACCTCAGAGAAAGCGTAAGCTACATGAGAAGCCGCAGCATTACCGTCAATAGTCACAAATTTTTTACTCATCTAATGCTCCTTAAAAAGTGGTTTAATCTAAATTTTTTGATGCGATTTATTTAATTTTTTGATCATATAAAAAAAATACAGAATATTCAAAATTATGCATCCGACTATAAAAAAATAAACATGAAAGCTTTATGAATCCATTAAAAAATGCGGGAAATACACTTCTCTTTTTGAAAAAGACTCAAATAAAACAGAAAAATTAACTGCATATGTCCGATAGTATAAATATGAAAAAACACAGCATTATATACTTAATTATTTTTGTATTCTTCAGCTCATATTTGATTTTTTCAGCCGCGCCTCCGGTATTTCCGGAAAAAAGACCCGGTGTTGATCTTGGAAAACGCAGTTCGGACAAACCACTGCCAAAGAATTATAAAAAATACACCTTTGGGATGACAAGACAAAAAATCCTGTATCTGGTAAAAAAAGACCCCGACCTCAAATCATACGATGCTGATTTTATTGAAGGGTTTGAAAAAGAAAACTGGAATGTTCTGATAACAGCCGGCAGATTAAAAAGGGTTAATGTAATATTTTCATTTTATGAAAATAAACTTTACAACATTATGCTGTCATTCAACCAGGAAAAATACAGCTATATTGGAGTATTAAAAGAAATATCAAAAAAATTCGGATGGCCCAACATAATGGGCCAGAATACATCAATCTGGCAGGATAAATCGGTAAGAATTCAGCTTGAACGAGGGCCTTACCTTAAATACTTTGACATTGCTCTCTTCAAAAAAATTAAAAAAAGCTTCTCAACCAATGTCCTGCCGAAAAGTCCGGACAAATACAGTATATTCAGGCATATGTAACTAAAAAATTAAAAACATGCTCAACCTAACCCCCTTATTCCCCCTTCCCTCAAAGGGAATGGGGAAACATATAACTTTTGTATTTACATCAATGGCATACAAATTTCTGTAATTCTTTTTAATACTGACTCTAAATCATTATTAATTTCCTTATTACTAAATCTTACAATAAAAAGACCTCTTGAAGTAAGAATTTCCTCTCTTAAATTATCATATTCAATTCTGCTCTGATGGATTTCTCCATCAACCTCAATGATAAGTTTTATTTTATGACAATAAAAATCTACAATAAAACCATCGATTATCTGTTGTCTTCGGAAATGCAAACCTAAAAGCTTGTTTGTTCTGAGTTTTTCCCAGAGACTCTTTTCTGAATTTGTCATTTTAACACGTAGTTTTTTGGCAAGGATTTGTTTTTATCTGTCGATCCTCTGTCCACGAATAATATTACTCATACTCTTATTGATTAAGAAATAGCTTAATAAGTTCCAAAAAAATGCTCGATATTAATTTCCAACGTTCCCCTTCCCTCAAGGGAAGGGATAGGGTTCAGAAATATGGAAGTGCTTTTTGCCGTATACGGCTATTATGCAACGTACTTAGTAAATATCATCCCGTCTGTGTTTATCGAGGGGGAGCTTCTCTCTGACTTCCTTAATCCTGTTCAGATCAATAACAGAATAAATTATTTCCTCTTTATCTTTTGACGCGGTAATAATTTCCCCCCATGGATCCACAATCATCGAATGGCCCCATGGATTATACTTTAGATTTTCATCCGAAGCAGGAGAACAGGCGGCAATAAAAACCTGATTATCAATAGCCCTGGAACGTACCAGGGTCTCCCAATGAGCTTCCCCGGAAATCCTGTTGAAAACAGCGGGAATAAATACAATTTCAGCCCCCTCTTTTGCCATAATTTGGAAAATTTCTGGAAACCTTATATCATAACAAATAGCAATTCCGCATCTGGCGAATTCCGTATCAAAGACTGTAATCTCCTCTCCGGTAATAAACACATCAGATTCCTTTACGGATATTTCTCCAAAATCAACATCATACAGGTGAAGCTTTCTATGTGCAGCCAGAATCTCTCCATTATATCCAATAAAAACAGATGTATTACTAAACATATCGTTTTCACGCTTTTCAGGAATGGATCCGGCAAGAATATTCACTTTGAATTTCAATGCTGTTTCCTTAAGCAGAGATATGATCCGTCCATCCAGCCGCTCGGCCCGTTCCTTCATCAAATCAGTATCAAAAGGAGACACAAACATTTCAGGCAGCATAACTA
>JAGLSM010000175.1 GCA_023135745.1 Spirochaetota bacterium
GAGATCTCCTGACTTTATACTTCTTTGACTGAACAGCAAGCCTATCCCATTTTTTTAACGCTCCAATCATAATAACCCTCCCAGTAATATTTAATATCTATTACTGGAAAACATCTTCGAAAGTGGCAAAGTAATTAAAAAAAATTATCGGTTTATATATTCACGATCATAATAATAAAAGCCCGCAGAAGCGGGCTTTTATTATTATGATCGAATTTAGCGAGTGAAGGGAATCGAACCCTCGTCAACAGCTTGGAAGGCTGAGGTTCTACCATTGAACTACACTCGCATTTGACATAAAAGATATTAAAAAAACATTCATTGAGTCAACTTATTTCAACCTTACAAATATATTTTAATATGAATAAGCCTTATACTATATTTTACTGTACAATATTGGAATATTTAAATAGAATTCTTTAATGCTGATGGTATTGATCATAATTATTTTATCATTAAATTCTTTTTTTCTGTTGCCATATATAAAGAAAAAAAACAAACTTGAAACACTCCTTTTGTTTCTTGTCATAAACATCAGCCAGGCATTTCTTGCAGTTCTGGTAATGGGAATTTTCGGCATCCTGTCAAAACAATCTTTAATTCTATTTCATGCTTTTTCATTTATAATAATTATTATTCATAAAGTAATTTTATTCAAAAATAGAATTACTTTTAAATTTTTAACTTCAATAATTAAGATAAATATAAAGTCTTTGTTTATTGCAATAAGAAAATTATCAAAAAAAGATATGGTCAAAATTGCATTGGGGCTTTTTATCGTTGCGCTTTTGTATATTTCTTTTTTAAACATAATACTCCCTATACACGACTGGGACGGATTCATGTATCATATGTTTATTCCGGCAACCTGGATTCAGCAAGGATCAATTCATTCATTTCAGGCTGCGCCGCAGCTGCGTCTGGATAAATGGGTTTATTTCCCATCTAATATAGAAATGCTTTCATCCTGGAACCTCATGCTGTCAGGCAGCGATGCCGCTGTTGAGTTCACTCAATTTCCAATTATACTGGCAGGGATTCTGGCATTGATTGGACTCTTGCGTCTATTCGGAGTTAAAAACCGCTACTCTGTCTGGATACTTCCGGCAATAATAAGTATACCAATATTCTACTGTCAGCTAAACTCTACTTACATAGATGCAGTACTTTCTTCG
This sequence comes from Spirochaetota bacterium, assembly GCA_023135745.1. Taxonomy (GTDB): domain Bacteria; phylum Spirochaetota; class JAGLSM01; order JAGLSM01; family JAGLSM01; genus JAGLSM01. The sequence continues at coordinate 1,176 of JAGLSM010000175.1, forward strand.
CTCTTTTTTATATCAGCATATCTACTGATCAAGGGACTTCTCTTAAAAGATAAATTAATCCTGGTAACCGGTATTATTGCCTCAGCAATACTTATTGGTACTAAAGCAAGCGGCCCATTGATTTTCGGAGGTGTTGTCTTTCTTTCAATAGGAACATATATAATACTCACGATTAAATCTATAAAGAACGCACCCGGTGTATTACGAAAAGCCTTTTTGTACTCCACTATTATAATTCTTTCATCAACAACTATAGGAGGATATTTTTTCATCCGTAACTTTGTTAAAAAAGGCAACCCTCTATATCCATACGAATTAAAAATTCTAAACAAAACCATTTTCCGGGGAATCAATGTTAAAGAACAGACATCATCAAAAAAGGATTTTGATAAATTTAAATTTTTAAAATCATCCTATATGGATAATTACGGCAAATTCTCTTATAACTATTATGCACACCCCTATGCCGGCAACGGCCCATTACCTCTCTGTGTGGGCTTGGCTTCATTTTTATTTATTCTGATTTTATTTCTTTCTACAAAAAAATGGAGACATCTGCTGCTTTACTTGCTGATGGCAATAACATGCTTTTCAATAACCATTATAATGCCGGCACTTTTCCCCCGGTTTACAATAATTCTTACATCATTTTTAATTTTCTCTTCGGTATTGGCATTACAGCATCTTGCTTTTGGAAAATTTGTTTTACAAATATTTTTCACAGGAGCAATAATTTATAACCTGATTATTTCGTTTCCAATGAATTTCCATAAAAAATGGTATATAAAATACGCTTTAAAATCCAGGAATAAATTATCCGCTTCTGATTCACCTTATTCCGGAAGACAGTTTAAAATACTTGACAATCTGATAAAAAATCAAAAAGCGGTTATCGCTTACAGCGGCTTATTAATGCCCTACCCTCTTTTCGGGAGAACCCTGTCCAGAAAGGTTATTTATTTAAAACCGTCTTCGTTTAAAACCTGGAAAAAAAACCTTCAAACTCAGAAGGTTTTCTGTCTTGTCTTGGGTAAACCGGGATTCACCTACAGGGAATTCTATTGGGTATATTCAAATCCGTCTTTTTTCCGAAGAATAATATCAAACAGATTCCTGGATGTATTTATACTGGCAAATAAAAATAATCTGATATTTTACAAAAAGCTGCTAAAGGGAAGCCGGATATGATAAAAAAGCTTTCAAAATTACAAACTATAATATATTATATTCTAACAATATTTTTCTTTATAGCTGTATTTTTTATATCCATTTGCTACTTTAAAGACAAAAATATTATAATAAAAAGTTCCATCGACTGGATCTTAAAATAAATTCTAAAAAAATTTGACAATTACTGCAAGATGGGCAATAATCAATAAAAAAGCAACGTAACCGGAGGTTTTAATGGAAATTGCTAAAAAGTATGACGATAACGTTGTAATTTTCTCTATAGAGGGAGATGTAAGTATATTCTACAAAGATTCAATAGACAAGGCCCTCAGTGAAGAAATAGAAAAAGGTAATTTCCTGTTTGTCTTTAATTTCGCGCATGTTAATTATATAGATTCTGTCGGAATATCCCTTCTCATTCAGGCAGGAAACGCATCATATGAACACGGAAAGCAAGCTATAATTGTAAGCGCAAATCCTAAGGTTCGTTATGTAATTGAACTGGCCAGGTTGGAGCGTATTTTGAAATTTCACGATACAATTGAGGATGCTGTAGATTTTCTAAAACAATAATTTATTTAACCCCCAGAGGTTAAAACCTCCGGCTATGAGAAAAACCTCCTGTATAAACTTAGAATTTTTTCATTAAAAGGTGAAAATAAAATTTCGTTCTAACCTCAACATTCAATTCTTTTCCTTCTCCTGACCAGCGGTTTTACAGGGTGTCGCTCAATTGAAAAGAAAAAAATCTAGACACAGATTAACAGGATTATATGAGGAATAAATTGTATTTTCAGGTTAAAAAATCTGCGTAAATCCTGTCAATTTTTATTTATCGACGCCCTGTTTAACCTCCGGCAGATAAGCTGTAAGCGCCTCCGATTACAACCTGGAAAGACTATTTAATCAATGAACTGTATAATAATGATTTCCTTATTAATGAGGTGTATATTAATAGCAAGAGGATATTTCAAAAGCCGCGTTTCGGGATACCCTCTAACTGAATTAGTAAAGGAAAATAAAATGAAAAAAATCCTTATAATATCTCTTATTTTATTCAATGCTGCTGCTTTATCAGCCCTATATTCAGAGAAACCTTATCTGGCAGTTCTAACATCCTCAGTTGGATCCCCAAAAATAAAAAGACAAAATAAAAATATTCAAGCCATTCCGGGAATTTTCATTCAAAAAAATGATATAATAAGCCTCTCAAAAGGAGAAAAAATAAATTTGATCCTTAAGAACGGCCGTCTTAAAAAACTATCAGGCCCCTATAAGGGCAGGATTAACACAAAGTATGGAAAGACTCAATGGTACTCAAAATTAGCAGAAGGTTTTTTAAGTGAAACAACAAAACTAATAAGCATGGAGACCCTGAGAACCAGGGCGGAAAAACGGGACAAACTCTTTGTACAGCTTTACCCGTACAACTCATACCTCCTGGAACAACCTATTGTTTTTCAATGGAGAAGTAACAGCAACAATATGCGGTTTTTCAAACTCAATGTATATAAAGAAGATTTTATGGAGAAAAATCCGGTACGCATTGATACAACGAGAATCGGTAAAGACTTCAGACGCTACAAATCAAGACTAAAATACAGGGAAAATCAAACATACTCATGGAATATCATAGGAAAAAATAAAAATAGATGGGTCACGACAAAGCGTTGTTTTTTCCTGGTTATTAACAAAAAACTCCGGAGAAAAATCATCACCAAAATTAAGATACTAAAGCGCATGAAAAAACAGGATGAAAAGGATATGGTTCCATACATCATTGGAACCCTCCTGCTAATGAAAGAAAAACTCTATCATATGGCTATTGATGAAATAAATAAGAGTATTAAATTAAATCCAAAAACGCCATTTCCATATACTCTGAGAGGTAGAATATTTGAAGAAATGAATCTTCAAAAATCTGCCGCTAAAGACTATATTACGGCAGGGAAATACAGCCGGAGTTAATACTAAAACAAGTCATTATAATGAGGCTGCCAGCGTATAAACTGTAGAATCAAATTAGCGTAAATACCTGCCATTATATCATCAAGCAGGATTCCTTTGCCTCCGCTCAAATTTCCAAAATGCTTGACAGGATATGGTTTCCAGATATCAAATATCCTGAAAATAATAAACCCAAGCAGCATGAATTTCAAACTCTGAAGAACATTTAGCGGATCAAATGGAAAAGAAATCATTGTCACAAGATAACCTGCCACCTCATCAATAAAGACTGTATTAGAATTTTTTATTTTACTAATGTTTTTCTCATAGAAATTAGCAGCATAAATTCCAAGAAATACAATAATAACAAGTATAGGAAAATAAATATAGATATGAGAACTTGTGAAATAATATATAATAACACCAAGCAGCGTACCTATTGTCCCCGGAGAAAATGAGATAAATCCTGAACAGAGGAATTTTGAAACTGCCAGTTTTAATGAATGTATGCGGCTCATTTTTTATCTCCGTATATAACATTTTTATATTTAATCAGATATCGAACTCCTGAAATGACAGTTAGAAGTGTAGTAACAGTCATGAGAATCAAAGGAGCATATTTTAGAACTGTTCCCCAGAAATCATTACCGGAATATTCAACCCAGAACTTCGCGGGATTAATAACCTTCACTCCCGGAATCTCAAGGACATAGGATCGTATAAGAATTAGAAGTAAAATAA
>JAGLSM010000176.1 GCA_023135745.1 Spirochaetota bacterium
GCCAGTTTATTGTCTTTCTGTAAAATTGCCAGGTTACCCAGCCTGTAATAAGCTGCGGCAGAAGCAGAATTAAGCGGAAATTTTTCCAGCAATGATAAATATGTTTTTTCAGCTTTTTTGTAGTTCTTCATTATAATAAAAGCTTCCGCTTTTCTTAAAAGAGCCTTTATATAAAAGGGATTCCATGTTTTGTTTATTAAAATTTTATCAAGATATGCTATAGCCTGAACGGGGCGTTTTTTTTTTAACTCAATTTCAGCAAGATTTAACAAAACCTTATTTCTCAATTCGGGGCGAAGGTCCGCCGTTTTAATTTTGGAGAGATACTTTTTCGCCTCATCAAGAGAATTCTCAAGGAGACATAGATTCGCAAGATTGTAATACGCTTTTGATTTAAAAGAATGATTTTTGAACAATTTTATAAACCTGATATAACCGGATTTCCTTTTTTTTATGCTGCTTTTTGTTTTAACCATATAGAAATATGCTTTTGCTTTTTTGTCTGCACTGCTTTTCGAATTATATATTTCCAGAAATATCTTAGCGGATTCTTTTAAATGACCTTTATTAAGAAGTATCAAACCTTGTTTAATAGTGGCGGCATTGATTAAACCGGAAAACAGAATCAAAATAATTAATGAGGTGAATTGCCTCTTGGGCATCAGTTCTGTTCCTGAGCGGGATCGGGTTCTTTTGGATTTTTAATCTTTTCAGGTTTAGGAGCCATCTGTTTTTTAACCTTTAATCTTGTACGCCATTTACCAAACCACATAAATGGAACCATAATCAGCATGCCGAACAATATAGATGAAAGGACCAGAAGCAGGACGGGAAGTTTTTCAATCTTTAAACCAAAGAGCTGCAGAGTTGTATAATGATAAGCATTTTCCCACATCACAACTGTAAAAGCGATTAAAACAACAAAAAATAAAATAACCTTTATATACATGATGATTTTCCTTATAAGAATTATTCAATGCTTTTTACACAAACTCTAAAAAAATTTAGCCTGTTATTCTTATTTTGTCAAGGACATGAATAACAAATCTTTTTGCGCTGCCAACGCAAAAAGATTTGTGAGATAAATTATGATGGTGTTGCACAACCTTATTTTTTTGAAAATGCAAACTCGTTTATAATTAATTACATAAATAAAATGGCTTGTAGAAGTGAAATTTATAGATATTGAATCTTTAGTCACTCAGACAGTGCATTTTTCAAAAAAATAAGGTTGTGCAACTGATGCAGGTTCTTATGACACTTTCTTTGTTAAACTGCGAACCGGATAAATTTTACAAGTTTTTTATTTAGTTCCAGATCATCATCTTCAAGGATTTGTGAGAACTTCTCATTACCGAGAATCTGCCTTAGTTTCAGCAGGTAAATATCATGTTTGATATGCTCTATTGCAAGAGATGTAAGCAGTTCATTGCGGCTCCAAATTGTTTTGGTATCTGTAAGATTGGCTGAACTCTGTCCGATAAGCACCTGCTGCCGGTCAACACACAAGATAACTCTGTCAGTCTGAAATAACTCCTTTGCCGATTCCGGAGGTAAAGCATAACTGTATATTTCTCCTACAACATTTTTTAGTTCATTAAAGGTAAAAGTTACTATCCTGATTCCACGTTTTTCAGCATTTACTAAATCGGATCTTATCTCATAAATAAAACCATCGCTTCCGACTGAAAGAAAAATTTCTGATTTTGACTCTGATATCATTTCAACAGCTTTACTTATCATATTGGCGCTGCCCTGAATGTTAAAAAAGTAATCACTGAAATTATCGTTAAATCCCTTATTGAGTTCTGTTTTTATAAACTGTGTTGATTCTTCATACTCTCTTTCAAGTCTCGACATAAATTCTTCAGGCGGAATAGGAGCATATAAATCAGGTTTTGACTTTATAACTGTTACTCCGCCTTTTTCAACCAGCTTGCCCAGTATTCCGTAAATTACCGATCTGACAATTCCGCAATTACGAGCCAATTGATAACCGGTAACCGGACTCTCCTTAATAAGCGCAACATAGGTCCTGGCTTCATTGGCAGTTAAACCTATTTTTTTAAATTTATCTATGAGATTGTTGTTCAGCATTGTTTAGTCCATTTAATAATTATTGTAAATATTTAATCCTGGAAAATAAATAATAATATAGATAAAAAAGTATTAAAATAATGCCGGCGGGTCACCAATAAAAATCACTATTGGTTTTATCCATCAGTCAGCATCAACCGCGCATCTGAATCCGAAATCATCATATTTTCTCGCTCCGGGGTTTTCCGCGTATCTGAAATGAGATTCATAATAACTGGGGTCTTTGAACCATGAACCGCCGCGCAGAAGTTTTTTCTTTCCCGCAGAAGGTCCGGTTGGATTTTTTAACGGCATGGTTTTATAATAATCATACCCGGTATGCCAATCAGACAGCCATTCCCATACATTTCCCAGCATGTTAAAACATCCGTAAGGCCCCTTCCCCTGTACAAACTTTTTAACCGGACATGAGTACATATATTTGTCATTATAAGTTTCAAAATTCCCGTAGTATACAACTTCGTAATGTATATCATCATTACCCCAGGGAAAGCGTCTCTTATCAACTCCCCGGGAAGCCTTTTCCCATTCAGCTTCAGTCGGCAGTCTCTTTCCCGCCCATTGGGCATAGGCCGAAGCTTCATACCATGAAACACCGGCAACAGGATTATCAGGAAAACGAGGACCAATATTGTAACGGCCTGACTCCCACCATTTGGGTTTTTTTATTTTATTTTTGATTTTCCACTGCCAGCCTTCTTCAGACCAGTATTTTGATTTCCTGTATCCGCCGGCATTATAGAATTTGGCATAGTCCGCGTTGCTGACTTCATAGATATCCATATAGAAGGATTTAAGATATATTTTTTTGAGTTTTTCGTTACCGGTAGTGGTACTCATATAGAAAAATCCGCCGGGAATATATACCATCTTATCTATTTTTTTTATGTCTTTAATTTTTATTGTTCCAACACATGAAAAGAGTATAAAAACAGACAAAATCAATAGCAGGATTATTTTTTTCACCGGCAACCAACCACGTTTCTTTTGATACTTTATATATCGACTAATGGTATTATTGCATAAATTTTGAGTTTAATCCAGAGAAATTTTGCTGATGCTACTGACCGACTGTTCCATCAGGATTTAGGAACAAGACCCAGACAGCGCCTCTATCAGTGCCTCCATCATCATCGAAATAAGCTCCCGTAACAATATCCGTTACTCCATCCCCGTTCAAATCACCTATATTTGCTATGGATACACCAAAAAGACCAGAATCATCCAGTGTTCCTGTGAAATTACCCTGTGTATCACTTATTTTCTGATGAGACTTCACTGTCCCATCAGTATTAAGAAACAGGATCCAGACTGCCCCTCTATTAGAGCCTCCGTCATCATCATAGTAAGCACCTACAGCAATATCCTGGACGCCATCTTTATCCAAATCACCAATGGAAGCTATTGATCTGCCGAAATAGTCACCATTATCTAAAACACCTGTAAAAGCACCGTCTGTATCACTAATCTTCTGATGAGACTTCACTGTTCCATCAGTATTAAGAAATAATATCCAGACAGCACCTCTATGATCACCCCCATCATCATCAAATATAGCACCCACAGCTATATCCTGTACGCCATCACCATCCAGATCTCCAATGGAGGCTACTGAAAAACCTAAAAAATCACTATTATCTAAAATCCCTGTAAAACCACCTTCTGTATCACTAATCTTCTGATGCCCTTTTACACTTCCATTAATGTTTAAAAAAAGAATCCATACAGCGCCTCTGTCAGTTCCCCCATCATCGTCGCGTCCCGCCCCCACAGCAATATCCTGAACACCATCCCCATCCAGATCCCCAATAGATGCTACTGATCTTCCGAAATTATCACTACCATCTAAAATACCTGTAAATCCACCTTCTGTATCACTTATCTTCTTATAAGACTTTACTGTTCCATCAGCATTCAGGAATAATATCCAAACAGCACCTTTCTCCGCACCCCCATCATCATCAAAAGGAGCTCCAACAGCAATATCAGCTACCCCATCACCATCCAAATCTCCAATAGAAGCTACTGAATTGCCAAAGCCGTCATCATCATCTAAAACACCCGTAAAATTGCCTTCTGTATCACTGAGCTTCTGATGAGCTTTTGCACTACCGTCAGCATTCAGAAAAAGAATCCAGACAGCGCCTCTATCAGTGCCCCCGTCATCATCTAAACGAGCCCCGACAGCAATGTCCGTTACACCATCCCCGTTCAAATCACCTATATTTGCTATTGATATACCGAACCAGTCAGCATCATCCAGAATTCCTGTAAAATTACCCTGCGTATCACTGATTTTCTGAAAAGGTTCCATTACAGTAATACTGACAGTGTTAGTGAGACTTAAGCCTTCTGAATCTGTTACAACTACCATCACTTGCGCATTTGTAACTATATTGGCAACAGAATATGTAACTGCAGATCCATTACCCGATATAGAGCCGCCTCCATTGATTATTTGATACGAGTAGGATAGTACATCATTAAGCGGATTTTCAACGACGGCTGTTAATGTTGTTGTTTTGCCTTTCTTCACATAAACAGGGCTGGCAGTAAATGAAATAAACTGGAAAGTTCCGTTATCAATGCTGAATTCCGTTGAACAAGCACTGAGAATAAATAAAGCAGCAATTAAAATAAAAAACACTCTATAAGATTGAATAAACATCTTTTTAGTCATGATAATAATCCTTTTTATACATACACTATTAATACGTATGAACCATGAAAAAGGGCCCATTTTTCCAACTTATTCCTTAATATCATTATAGTTGATGGACCAATAAATTACAATATCTAAAATGTATTATAGTGAAAGAAAAGGCTGATAGATTGTATCAACTGGTATATAAAAATATCCGTATAATCCGGTGCGCCATGAAGCGCATG
>JAGLSM010000177.1 GCA_023135745.1 Spirochaetota bacterium
TACCCTTATATTTAAATTTACACACACTAAAAGTACTCGTATCTTCATAATAATTAAGCATATAAATGTTAAAATCGGGAATAATCATGATTGAAGAAGCTGTTGATAACAGACTTTCTATTATAAAATCTATCGCGGAAAGAATTGGTGAAGACAAACTGAGGCTTGATAACGAGTTGTTGTTGGAGTACAGCAGGGATCGGTGGGCTCAGGGTATATCATCTATAGCTGTATTTTTTCCGGAAACCACTGAAGATGTAAGCATTATTGCTTCTTTTCTTTATGATAATGATATAGCAATGGTTCCCAGAGGAAGCGGTACAGGAATGACCGGAGGATGCATACCGCTTGACAAGGCTGTTATAATTTCATTCGACAGGATGAACAGGATTCTTTCCATAAATAAAAGTCAGATGACAGTCACTGTCCAGTCCGGATTAATTCTCGAAGACATGCAAAGAGCTGTTGAATCAGAAGGGCTTTTTTATCCTCCTGATCCCGCAAGCGCGGATATATGTTCAATTGGGGGAAATATATCGGAGAATGCCGGCGGTCTTAGATGTGTGAAGTACGGCGTTACAGGAGACTATGTTCTGGAACTTACTGTAGTTATGCCTGACGGAACAGTTTCCAGATTCGGAAGTCACGCGAGAAAGGATGTGGCAGGATTTGATCTTAAAAGGCTGATGATCGGAAGTGAGGGCATGCTTGCCTTTATTACCGAAGCGGTACTCAAACTTATACCGTTACCTGAGTCAGCCATATCATACAAGATATTTTTCCGAACATCTCAAGACGCGGTTTTATTACTTAACCGGATATTCATGATTGGTATAATCCCTGCCAAAGCTGAATTTCTTGATATAAGCTGTTTAAATCTGATAGCAAAGAAATTTGCATTCAAATTTCCTGAAGATGCAGGTGCAGCTCTTCTTCTAAGTCTGGACGGTTCTAAATCCGAAATTGCTGAATATGAGAAAAAAATGAAACCCCTGATAGAGAATGCTGTTTATGTAGAGTCTTCTTCAGGAAAAAGTCAGGATAAAATATGGGAACTCAGGACGCAGATTTCACCTTCATTAAAAGAAATTGCTCCAATAAAGATAAATGAAGATGTATCTGTTCCAATTGACGTACTTTCTGATCTTGTTCGGTTTTGTGAGGATTTGGCTGCAGAATTGGGTTTAGTAATAGCAGTCTTCGGTCATGCCGGGGACGGTAATCTTCATGTCAATTTTATGATTACTGAAGAGCAGAAAGATCAGGCAAAAAAAGGAGTTGAACTTCTTTTTTGTGAAACTGTCCGTCTGGGAGGGACAATAACCGGAGAACATGGAATAGGTATAGCAAAGGCGGCTTATGCCGGGATACGGCTTGATCCGGTGGTTTTAAAGGTCTGCAGAGAAATCAAGAGGGTATTTGATCCTAAAAATCTTTTAAATTCTGGGAAGGTTTTTTACGGGGAGCTCCACGAAAGACATTTGACAGGCCGGATAATTTAAATATCTTAGCAATTCAATTTTGTAATTTTTTTTTGACACGGATTTGAATGATTTGTTTGTAGTGTAAATTTAACAGGCTTTTTCCTAATTGAGTATTATAGATTCTTTGAGGGATTATTTATACTGATTTTTTTACTTTAAACTTTGATTTAAGCACAGCAATTCAAAAATTAATTCTAGTTCATGAATGCCATGTGTTTTTAATCAAAATAATCCATTTCCTAAATCCGGGGTAATTCGTGTCAGGAAAGCTGAAAACGGTAGTAGCTTTATCGGTAAGGACTTATCAGTCTTTGTTTGGCCAATTTTTGTGCTTTACCGAAATAGGATAGATTAATTACCTTTTTATACTGTATTATCGCGTATTTTCGCAGTCCCAATTTATCAAAAATCATACCAATTCTCAAATAAACCCATGGGAGATAGTTTTCAGGCAGTTTAATTTTCTGTTTTAATGATTCATTTAAAAAATACAGGGACTTTTTATATTTTTTCATGGCAAGGAGAATTTTTCCCCTTTGAGACAGCACCCTGAATTTCCAGTTTTTAGAGGATTTGCCGGTTTTAATTTTGTGAAGGATCTTTTTTGACAATTCCAGAGCTTTTTTATTTTGACCAATGTTTAAATAGTTTCTTACCTTATCAATTTTAAAAGCCGGATTATCCGGAAATTTTGTAATAAGTTCATTGATTAGTCTCATTGCTCTTTGAGGTCTTCTTAAAAAATATATGTAAATATAAGCCAGGAGAATTTTTGCTTCGATTACGGCAAAACGTCCTTTTACTGATGTATTGTGAAGCTGCTGTAAACCCAGATTGATATTACCCTTAATTCCAAAAAATGAAGCTATGCTTTTTAATATTGGGGGGAGTTTACCCGCGTAAAAATTAAAAAAGCCGAGTCCAAGGTATATGTCCTGGTTTTTTATGCTGCTTTTTTCTGATTGCTTCAGGATACGGTACATTTTAAGACCGTAAATTACTGTTTTATACCAGTTCTTTTTAAGAAGATGATATCTTGCAAGGAAACCAAAGGTGCCGGCTCTGTAAAAATTAAGGATTGAACTGCCGGAGTTTTTACTAAGCATCTGAATAGTTCTCTTTCTTGACGCGTTTAAAAGCAGTAGAAAGTACTTTTCTTCTTTTTTTGAGATTTCCATTTGATTTATTTTTATCCAATAGACCATAGCCTTAAAGAACCAGGGTGCCGGATGGGATTCATGTTTAGGTAATAGGCTGTTAAATTGAATTAATGATTCTTTATACTTGAGGTTATATAGAAGGTTTATTCCGCGCCGTATTGTTTTTACGTCTTTTTCAGGAAGAAAAAGAGTTGAATTATAGGGATAAGCAGATGCGGCAAGACTTAGATAAATTGGAATAATAAGCTGTTTAATATTCATATTGTATTTGTACCTGCAAAGATTGTTTCTATCTACAAAGTATTAAGCTTGGGTTTAATTAATACTTTATACTTTATACTATATATTGACACCTTTTAATTGATATTTGTATCATTACATGTTATAACATTTAAGAGAATTTTTCCAAGGAACTTTTATGAAAATACTTGTTGCTATTGGTAACGCTAAATATGCTGAATATTTTATGATGAGTCTTCTTCCAAAAGGTTATGAAGTCTATATTGTAGAAAAACATGCTTCCTTTTTTGATATAGCCAGGGAAAAGCATCCTGATCTGATTGTTTTTGATTCTGATGTTCCCGAATATAGGGGGCTTGACGGGCTCAGAGATCTTCGAGAGGATAAAACCATTCCTGATGTTCAGGTAATTGTTTTTTCAAAACAAAGCGGTCTTGATTTTGTTAAAGCAACGATGAAACTCGGAGTTGTTGGATTTATCTACAAACCTATATCAGGTAAAGAACTTGAAATAAAAATGGATCATCTTTTGACTACTGTTCATAGCGGAGACAATCAAAGAAGATATGTGAGGATAAAACCAAGGCCTTTTGATAATGCCAAAATAGAGCTGTTTATTCCGGGATCTGAGAGTATAAGCGGGGATATAAAGGATATCAGTCTTGGCGGGATGGCTGTTCAATTGATTAATTTTGACAGGATCAATGAGATTACTAAGGGTAAGATGTACGACAGGATCAAGCTGTCTCTTGATAATGAGGAAATATTTCTCCCGGCAGAGGCTGTTCTTGTAAAAGGCGGGATTATTGCTTTTAAATTTAAAGATATTGCTGAAGTTGAACTAAAAACAATGTGTTATTATATACATGACAAGCTGATTCACTATAAGAGAGATGATCCTATTGCCCCCTATATGAAAAAGGTTTAGAATATTTAATTATTTTTAAGAACTTGGTTTAATCCTTTTTTTAGTTTAATTATTTTTTTTATATATTTGCTTTTATCATGGTTCTTTTCAAAAAGAGTAATAAGCTGTTTTCCTCTTATAATATCCAGGTCAATCAGGGTATTTTTAATCATTTCATATAATTGGAGATCCTGAGGGTATTTTCCTATTATCATTTTTATTTTGTACATAGAGCCGTCCCTTTTAACAATCAATATCAGTTTTGTTCCCGGAAGCCGGCTTCTAATATAATAAACAAATTTTGTTGTAGTTTCCGGGAAGCGGCTGTTTGCCTTTATTACAATATCTCCTGGTTTAAGGCCTCCTTTTTCTGCAGGACCACCGGGGATAATTCTTCTAACCTTGACTCCCGAATAGCTGTCCCAAATTTTACATCCGATATAACCCCACATTCTATAGGTAGAAGTGTTTTTTAACGAATGGCCGCGGCAGGAGGACAAAAAAATAAATCCCGCAAGGATAACTGTATATAAATTTTTTTTCATAATCATTTCCTCTGTTTGAGCCTTGGACAGCAATGTATTTATTATAGTTTTATTATCGAATGGATGATGGTGAAATGTTTAATATAAAAAAAGGGAACTAATCTAATTTTACCTGGTCTAATAATTAGAATAAGATGGAGGTGAGGCTTTGATTCCTGTGGAAAGAATTACAGAGAAGATACTGCTTATACGAGGACAGAAGGTTATACTTGATCAGGATTTGGCAGCATTGTACCAGGTTGCAACCAAGGTTTTAGTTCAGGCGGTGAAGCGAAATAGTGTAAGGTTTCCGGATGATTTCATGTTTCAATTGACTAGGAATGAACATGAAATCTTGAGGTCACAATTTGTGACCTCAAGTGAGAGGCATGGAGGACGGCGTTATCCGCCTTATGCTTTTACTGAACAAGGAGTAGCAATGTTGTCGAGTGTTCTTCATAGCGAAAGAGCGGTGCAGGTTAATATTGAAATAATGCGGGCCTTTGTCCGATTAAGACAGCTGCTTTCTACTCATTCAGATTTACAGAAAAAACTTATTAAGCTTGAGCAAAAATATGATAAGCAGTTTCAAGTAGTATTTGAAGCTATCCGGGAGTTAATGAAGCCTGATACTAAGGATATTGAAAGAATCGGGTTTGTTGATTGA